>JAJZJY010000816.1 GCA_021809885.1 Actinomycetes bacterium | reverse complement strand
GCTGTTCAACATGAGGTAGTGCAGGAGCTTGAACTCAGTGGGCGTGAGGTCGATGACCTGCCCCGCCCTCGTGAGCTCGTGCCGGTCCTCGTCGAGCACGAGATCCTCGTAGCGAATGATTCCGCTGTCCTCGCCTATCACGTGCGCTCGGCGAAGTATTGCCCGCACCCGCATGATCAGCTCTTCAACTCTGAACGGCTTGGTGACGTAGTCGTCTCCGCCAAGAGTGAAACCTCGAAGCTTGTCCTCGAGCTCTTCGCGCGCCGTGAGAAAGAGCACGGGAATGCAGGGGAACTCCTCCACGAGCCGACGCATGACCTCGAAGCCGTCCAGGTCCGGAAGCATCACGTCGAGCACCACGAGGTGCGGGCGCAGCGTGGCAACCGAACGAAGCGCCTCTGCCCCCGTGTGCACAGCCTCGACCGATAGCCCTTCGTACCGAAGCGCCATCGACACGAGGTCCGTGATGCCCGGCTCGTCGTCGACAACCAGAACCTTCGTGGGCACCGCCGTCTCTTGCAAGTTCATCACACCCCGGTGCGTTCCTTCGCCGAACCCGCCGAACGGTGGCTCGGCACAGCGCGGCGCCTGCTCCTACATCTTGCACACCTCGCACACTTCGTTGCTGGGCGCCCAGGCCATCGTCACGAAGTTCAGGGCGTCCGGTCCAGCCACTACCCTGGCGTCGCGCGCGAGCACTCCAACCTCGGGTTCGCTCTTGGCGGACTTGCGGTCAGCCGGGCGGTTGGCCAGCCGTTCAGGACTACGTCTGCGAGGTGCTCATGGAGCCGTTCGGGCTCACCTCCACCTGATTCGACCATGCAGTGCGCGACCAAGTACTCCGGGCCATTGGGTGCTCAATCGACACACAGTCCAACTGGGTGCCTTTGGCTCCACAGGCTTCGGGCGCCATTGCCGCCGGTGGTGGCATCGCCAGGAGCGGCTACGCCCACGAGACCCGGAGGCCAATGATGGACATCTCGCCACGGCGCATCTCGCTGGGGGATGCCTTCATCACCCCGATCACCAACATGCGCATCGAGATCCCGCCACCCGAAGCCTCGGCAGGCCGACTGCAAAGGCTGGAGCTGCCAACGCCGACGCGATGAGCGGCTCGTGCAGATCGCCCAAGAACCGCGCAGAAGTGCGTCGGGCTGCCAACTGACCACGAGCTCGCTGCGGCGTACTGTGCACTGTCGGGATCGCATGAGCGTGTGGGGAACCTGGATCGACCACGGAGGAGCAGAACGATGAGCCATAGCTCGCTCGGCCACGGCGTGCCGGCCCGGGTGACGGTCATCGGTGCCGGCATCGTCGGCCTCTCCTGCGCGTGGTCGCTGCAGGAGCACGGCATCGAGGTCTGCGTGGTGGACCGTGCACGCCCAGGTGCGGGCGCCTCGTGGCAGAACGCGGGCCTTGTCGCTCCTGCCGTCTGCGTGCCGCTGCCCGAGCCGAGCCTCCTTCGCTATGGAGTGCGCGCCGTCTCGAGCCCCCGGTCCCCCGTCGGCCTGGTGCACGCCGGGGACCCCCAGCTCCTCCGTTTCATGGCCACCATGGTCCGGCACTGCACGACCGCTGCGTGGCGCCGGAGCATGGCGACCTATCGGGGGCTGAACGAACGCGTGGTCGACTCGTACCGCCACCAGCTCGAGGGCGGCGTGTCGGCTGAACTGAGGGAGGGGGACGTGCTCGCGTGCTTCGCCGACCCACGAGAGAGCGCGGGCTTCCTCCACGAGATGGAGGAAATCGTGGGCGCCGGCCAATCGGCCGACGTGACGCTGCTGACCGGGGACGAGGCGCGCCAGGCCGAGCCTCTTCTCTCCGACCGCGTCGCCATGGCCGTCGCGGTGCGCGGCCAGCGGTACCTGACGCCGTCCGCCTACGTGACCGCGCTCGCCAAGAGCGTGCGCGAGCGGGGCGGCAAGCTCATCGAGGACACGCCGGTGACCGCTGTGGAGCGGCGCCACGGGATCTTGGTCGCGCGGGGACCAGGGGCCGAGCTCGAGGCCGAGGCGATGGTGGTCGCGGCCGGCGCGTGGGCGAGCCACGTACTGGCGGGCCATGGTGTGCGCGTCCCGATCTACGGCGGGCGGGGCTACAGCTTCACCGTCGCGCTGGACAGGCCCGTGCGCGGACCTCTCTACTTTCCGGCGGCCAGGGTGGCGGTCACGCCGCAGGACGACCGGGCCAGGTTCGCCGGGATCATGGAGTTCGGCTCCCCGGACGCTGCCATGCGTCCGGCCCGCATCGCGCACATGCTCCGGGCCTCCCGGCCGATGCTGCACGGCGTGGATTGGTCGACGAAGGCCGACGAGTGGATGGGCCCCCGGCCGTTGTCCGCCGACGGTGTCCCGCTCGTCGGCGCGACGAGGACGCCTGGGCTCTACGTCGCCGGGGGCCACGGCATGTGGGGGGTCACCCTCGGACCGCTCACCGGTGCGATGCTCGCGACCCAGATCGCCACCGGCGTGGTCGCGCCGGAGCTGGTGCCCCTCGATCCGTGCCGGTGAGCCCTTGCATCCGGCGATTCCCGGTTCGACGCAAGCCCGCCCGCCTGCACCTCGCGAATCGGACTGCATGGCGTCGCAGCTTCCCGAGGTCGCGCCGAGTGCCTCGGAGGTGTAGGACGTTGGGGTGCTGCTGCTCGGGACGACTGACCACATGGAGGACTTGGACCGGCAGCTGACGATCGCAGCGGACGTCTCGGTCACCGCGATCGCGGTGGGCGACGCCGGCGGAGGGCGGCTCGCCTACGCGCTGCTCGACGGCCAACGCGTCGCGAGGGTGGACGAGTACGA
>JAJZJY010000815.1 GCA_021809885.1 Actinomycetes bacterium | reverse complement strand
TGGTCTTCGGCTAGCAGGGTCGGAGGGGCCGGGAGGACGGAAGGTCCAGAGGGACCGGCAGGGTCGGCAGTGGGCCATGGCCATCGCGTTGTTCGGGCAGTTGACCGCGATAATCGCGGACAACTGCCCGAACAACGTGCCCGAGCCCGCTTTCAGTTCCGGTATCGACCTACGCGTCCGTGGGTCGGCGGCCGTCAGCCGAGGTCGACGCCGTCGAGCTCAGCGCCGAACGGCTCGTACCCCGGTGCCACCACCGGCCATGGGTGCGCCCGCTCCCACCGCTCCGCAACCCGCAGCAGCATGGTGTCGGACCAGCGCGGCCCGGTGACCTGCAGCCCGAAGGGGAGCCCGTTGGGCAGCCTCCCGGCCGGCACCGTCACCGCCGGGTGCCCGGTGATGTTCTGCAGCGCCGTCGAGAAGGCCGAGGCCGGCAGGGCGCCCACCTCGCCGTCGGGTGTGAGGCGGCCGTCGGCGAGCCAGCCCTCGTCGCAGACCGTCGGGGTGAGCAGGACGGTCCCCGGATCGAGGAGGTCGTCGACACGGCGGACGTAGTCGAAGCGCCGCCGCCGCGCTGCCAGGTACTCGTCGATGCCGACGGCGAGGCCCTGGGACAGGAACGCCACCGTGCCCGGGTGCATGCGGGAGAGGTTCTCCTCCACCCATGCCCGGCCCAGGGAGGCGACGTGCTCGGCCCCGGCCACGACGAACCAGTCGAGGTCCGGGTTGTGGGGAGCGAAGAACTGCGCCGGCTCCATCCAGCGCACCGGGGAGCGCCGCCCGTCGCCCAGCACGTCGGCCAGCGCTTCGACGGCGTCGTGGAACGCGGCGGCGACCGGTGGCGGCAGGGGACCGAAGTCACTGGTGCGCTCCGCAGCGACGATGCCGGCGATGGCGACGGGGTCGCTCTGGTCGGGGGGAGCGAGGGGGGCGGCCTCCGGGTCGCCAGGTACGGGGCCCGCCTCCACCGACAGCAGCAGCCTCAGGTCCTCAACGGTGGTGGCAAACGGCCCGTCGGTCGAGAAGTCGATCCAATCCGGGATGGGGCGGCGGCCGACGAGGCCGCGCGTGGGCTTGATGCCGACGAGGCCGCACATGGCGGCAGGGATCCGGATGGAGCCCCCTCCGTCGGTCGCCGTCGCGATCGGCGCCATGCCGGCCGCCACCGCCGCCGCCGAGCCTCCGCTCGACCCACCCGGCGACATCTCCCGCCTCCATGGGTTCCCGGTGGCGCCGAAGAGGAGGTTGGCCGAGTAACCCTCGACGGCGAGCTCGGGCAGGTTGGTCTTCCCTACGGCGATAGCGCCGGCCGCCCTCAGCCGGCCGGGCACGAGCCCGTCCGCCGCTGCCGGGGCCACATTGGCGAGAACCACGGAGCCCTTGGTGGTCCTCATGCCAGCGAGGTCCTCGAGGTCCTTCACGAGCAGGGGCACGCCGGCGAGTGGGCCGGGCGGCGCGCCGGCGGCGAGGGCGGCGTCGAGGCGGCGGGCGTCTTCGATCGCGCCGTCGGCCCGCAGCCCGACGACGGCGTGGATCGCCGGGTCGTCCCGCTCGATGCGGGCGAGGGCGGCGCTCGTGGCGTCGACGGCGGAGACACGACGGGCGGCCACGGCGGCGGCGACGGCAGTGACGGGCCCGCGGGCGGGATGCTGGCGGTTCATGGGCGCAACCGTAGCGACGTGCCGCTCCCGTAGTCTCCGGAGGAGGAAGCGGGAAAGGGGACCGGGTTGGCGACGGACGTCCTTGCAGGAGATCCGAGCGGCGCGCCGGGCCGGCCGAGGGCGCGCGGTCTCGGGGTCCGCATCGGGGGCCTGCCCTCCGGGCGGTGGAACGCGATCACCGACGTAGCCGGCGTGAGGGTCGGTCACGTCACGCTGATCGACGGTGACGCCGTCCGGACCGGGGTCACGGTCATCGTGCCTGCCGACGAGGTGGGGCGGGCGCTCGTCTTCGCCGGCTGCCACCGCCTGAACGGCAACGGCGAGATGACCGGGCTCGAATGGGTGCGCGAGTCGGGGATGCTGACGACGCCGGTCGCCCTCACCAACACCCACAGCGTGGGCGTGGTGCGTGACGCGCTGGTCGCCGCCGACGTGGCGCGACGGCCGGCGGGCGAATCGTTCTGGAGCCTGCCGGTGGTGGGCGAGACGTGGGACGGGGTGCTCAACGACACCAACGGGTTCCACGTGCGGCCCGAGCACCTGGTGCAGGCCCTCTGGACGGCGGCGACCGGACCGGTCCCCGAGGGCAGCGTGGGCGGCGGGACCGGCATGGTCTGCCACGAGCTCAAGGGCGGCATCGGGACGTCGTCGCGCCTGGTGGCGGGCGGCTTCACGGTCGGCGTGCTCGTCCAGGCCAACTACGGCGTGCGTGAGCGGCTCACCGTCGCCGGCGTGCCCGTCGGGCGGGAGATCCCCGCCGGCGAGGTGCCGCCTCCCCGCCCCGGTTCCCCGCAGCCGCCGGGTTCGGGGTCGATCATCGCGGTCGTGGCCACCGACGCGCCGTGCCTGCCGCACCAGTGCGCCCGGCTTGCCCAGCGCGCCGGGCTCGGGCTCGCCCGCGTCGGCGGCGTCGGCGGGCACACCAGCGGGGACATCTTCCTGGCGTTCGCGACGGGCAACGCCGCCACGCTGCTCGAGGAGGGGCCCGAGGCGGAGGGTGGCCCGCTCGCTCGCCCGGTGACCATGCTCTCGGACATGGCGGCCACCGCCCTCTACGAGGGGGTCGTCGACGCCACCGAGGAGGCCATCGTCAACGCCCTGGTGGCCGCCGGCACGATGACAGGACGGGGCGGGGTCACGGTCC
>JAJZJY010000814.1 GCA_021809885.1 Actinomycetes bacterium | reverse complement strand
GCATCGACACGCTCGTGAACATGCTCACTGCGGCCGGGTTGCACCTCGACCTTCGTGTCCGCGATGCCAGCTGACGCGTGACCTCGGCCACGGTCCGGCCAGGTCCAGTGTCTCGAGGGGACGAACAGCCCGGATCGCATTGTTGACCGGATCGCATTGTTGAGCAGGGGCACGCACCCATTTGGCTGCATAGGGCAATCGCCTTGACGGGATGGTGGTGGCCGAGGATGTCCCGACCGGCGTGAAATTTGGGTGACGGTCCCGAGCAGCTGAGCTATGCGGCCACCTCCTGTTCGGCAGTGTAGGTGGGGGGTGTGACGGCCACTCCGGCGTGCTGGTCGAGCGCTGCTCGCAGGTAACCATTCACCTGCCTGTCGCGCGGAGCGCGCGATAGTCCACCACTGAGCGCGCGGCAGGTGGTAGGCTGGGTGTGTGGACGGCTCGGAGCTTCGCCGGCGACTGGACGAAGCCGTTGCCGCCATCGAGGTGTTGCAGTCGGAGAATGACGCTCTGCGGGAGCGGGTTGGCCTGCTGGAGGGCGAGAACCGGCGGCTGGCGGCGAAGCTGGAAGCGTTGACGGCCGAGGGGCAGAAGAACTCGGGGAACTCCTCCAAGCCGCCCAGCCGTGACCCGGTGGCCGAACGGGCCCGCCAGGCCGAGGCCCGCCGGGCACGGCGGGCGGCCAAGGCGGGCGGAAAGGCCCGCAAGCCGGGCAAGCAGCCCGGTCAGGCGGGCAAGACCTTGGAGATGACCGACACCCCCGACGAGGTGGTTGTTCACCGCCCTGAGGCCTGCGGCGGCTGCGGCGGGGACTTGCGCGACGCCATCGTGGCCGGGGTCGAGCGCCGCCAGGTGACCGACCTGCCCGAGGTGACCCCGACTGTGACCGAGCATCGCAGCGAACGGCTTCGCTGCGATGGCTGCGGGGCCGAGACCGCCGGGGTGTTCCCCGCCGGTGTGCGGGCCCCGGTCAGCTACGGGCCGCGCATCCGGGCGATCGTGGTGTACCTCCTCGCCCGCCAGCACATCCCGGTGGAGCGCACCGCCGAGGCAATGGGCGATCTGTTCGGGGTGCGTCTGGCCACCGGGACCGTGGATGCCATCTACTCCGACGCGGCGCGTCGTCTCGTGCGGTTCATTGCTGCACTGGTCGGCCTGCTGCGCAGCCTGCCGGTCCTGCACGCTGATGAGACGACGGACCGGATCGGCACGGTCAATTGCTGGATGCACGTGGTCTCCACCGCCAGCTACACCTTGATCCACGCCTCGGCCACCCGGGGCTTCGAAGCGATCAAACAGGCCGGGGTCCTCATCGGCTACCGGGGAGTGGTCATCCACGACCGGTTGGCCCTCTACTGGAAACTGAGATCCGCCGACCACGGCGTGTGCTCGGCACATCTTCTTCGTGACTTGGCCTCGGTGGCGGCCAGGACGACCCAGCGCGGGTGGGCAAGCGGTCTCGCCGGCCTGCTGGTGGAGATCAACGACGCCTGTGACGACGCCCGCGCCCGCGGCCTCAAACGCCTCGCTCCCGCCGTCCAAGCCTCCTACGTAGCCCGCTACGACACCCTCGTCGCCGCCGGCCTGGCCGCCAACCCCGAACCTCGCCAGCGGCCCCGCAGCCCCCTGGAACGCCAAAGCTACAACCTGGCCGTCGCCTTCGAGACCCACAAGACAGCGATCCTCGCCTACCTGCACCGCCTCGACCTGCCCATGACGAACAACCAGGCTGAAAGAGATCTCCGGCCTGTCAAGCTCCACCGGAAGATCTCCTCTTGCTTCAAAAGCCAGGCCGGCGCCGACCGCTTCGCCCGGGTCCGCAGCTACCTGTCCACCACCCGCAAGAACGACATCGGAGCGCTCGAGGCCCTCGTCCGCCTGTTCAACGACGACCCTTGGATGCCGCCCGCACCGCAAGCAGCCTGAAAGTCGACCCACGGCGCTCGCGCCCAGGTGAATGGTTACAGCCAGACACCCTGCGGGGCTGGGTGGAGCGTGCCGAGATCGATGCCGGCGCCCGGCCGGGGGTGACGACCGAGGAGAACTCCGAGATCGTCCGGTTGAAGAAAGAGAACGCGGAGCTGCGCCGGGCGAACGAGATCCTCAAGACGGCGTCAGCTTTTTTCGCGGCAGCGGAGCTCGACCGCAAACTTTCGTGATCGTCGCCTATATCGACGCCTACAAGCAACAGTTCGGGGTCGAGCCGATCTGTCGCGTGCTTTCTGAGCACGGGATTCCGATCGCCCCGAGCACCTATTACGCTCATGTGGCCCAGCGGGTGTCTGACGCCGATTGGGACGACGCCCATCTGGCGAATCGGCTGTTGGATCTGTGGCGGGCGAACCGGTCGGTCTACGGGATCGACAAGCTGGCCGCCGCGGCGCGCCGGGCCGGCTTGGCCCTCGGCCGGGACCAGGTGGGCCGCCTGATGGGCGTCGTCGGGATCAGCGGGGCGCTGCGGGGCCGTCACCGCAGGCTCACGACCCGCCAGGACCCGGCCGCGCCCCGCCACCCCGACCGCTGCAAGCGGGCCTGGGACACCCCGAGCCGCCCGGATGAGTGGTGGGTCGCGGACTTCAGCTACGTATGGACGCTGTCCGGGTTCGTGTATGTGAGCTTCGTCACCGACGTGTTCTCGAGAAGAATCCTCGGGTGGCGAGTCTCGAAGGCCAAAACAACACCGTTGGTGATGGCCGCGTTGGCCCAGGCGTTGTTCACCCGGCGTAGGCATAACGCCCGGTTCACCTCTGCCGGACTGGTGTTTCATTCCGACGCGGGAAGCCAATACACGTCGATCGCGTTC
>JAJZJY010000813.1 GCA_021809885.1 Actinomycetes bacterium | reverse complement strand
CGACGTTCCGCTCGGCTGGGGGCACCGGGACCGTGCCCGGGCGCGTCGGCGCCGCCCAGGGGAAGCCCCGGGGACGGGGCAGGCGAGCAGCGGCGATGCCAGCCGGTGTCACCGGCAGGCGGACCCGGGGCGGGGTCGAGCCCGACGGTTCGCCGGCGCGGGGGAGGCGGCGCTCGATCACCGCACGTCGGCCATCAGGATCGGCGGGCAGTGGAGCTGGGTCGTGGTCGGGTGCCGCCCCACCGTGTCGGTCGCCATCTCGAAGGCGTCGTCCAGGGTGGACGCCGGCAGGAACCCGAGCCGCCGGACCGCCGCCGGGTCACCGCCGACGATGATCACCCGACCGAGGTGCTCGAGGGCGTGCGCGCCCCAGTACCACATGTAGAAGGGGTGGACGCCGTGGTAGGCGTGGCCGGTCCGGTACAGGTGGCGGTACCACTCGTCGGTAGCGAAGCGCTCCTCGTAGGTCTTCTCGATCTCGAGCGGGTCGGTCGTGTCCGCCAGGACCTCCTCGAAGAAGTCGATGTAGCTCGGGTGGTGGACCGGGTGGAACGACCACGGGGTCGGATGGCACAGGATGGCTACGCCGCCCTCCCGGACGATCGGCCGGCCGCGGTACAGGTTGAACAGGTAACCGAGCCCCATGCACATGACGAGTATCGGGTTCATGATCGAGTTGACGTTGTAGGGGGATATGTGGGGCACGCCGAAGACGGCGATGTCGGTCTGCCCCTCCACCTCGACCAGCTGCTGGCGGTACACCGCCTCTGTAGTCGCAGCGTGGACGGCCTCGACGTTGCCGGCGTGCACCCCGGTCATGGCGTACGGGGCCTTCACCGACTGGAACACCGCCCGGTTGACCCGCTCGTTGCCCGCCCGCAGAGCGGCGGCGGCGGCGAGGTAGCCGGCCCGGTCACGGGCGGTCCACTCCCACTCGCGCTTTTGGAGGAACCCGACGGCGGGCGGGAAGGCATCGTTGTTGAGGGTCGTCTCGATCTGGAAGACGTCGATGCCGCTCGCCGCGATGAGCCGGCCCATGCGCCAGTTGGAGGAGTGCAGCTCCGAGTGGTCCTGGTCCATGAACGACCGCGAGTGCCGCATGGTCCTCACGTTGTGGTGGTGACGGAGGCTGCGGTAGCTCGCCAGCCCCGTAGCCACGCTCTTGTGCCCGCCGTCCATGGACACCAGGTTGATGTTCACGTACACGAGCAGGTCGGAGTGGGCGGCCCGCTCGTTGATCTCCACCTCCTCCCCCTGGTCGGTGGTACCGAGGAACACCAGGGCGTCGGGGTCCTCGGCGTCGTGCTGCAAGAGGCGCCCGTGCGGCGCGAACGCCTCGTAGACCCGGTCCCCGACGGCATGGCGCAGCTCCGCCTCGGTCATCCGGCGGTGCAGCGCGAGGGCGGCGATCAGCACGACGTCGTCCACGCCGGCAGCGGCGGCGATGTCGAGCACCGCCTCGATGACCCGCTGGCGGTTGTCGGGCCGGCGCATGGGCGGGAGGGGCAGGGACACGTCGTCGAAGGCGATGGTGAGGCGCATCCCCGGGCGGAGCAGGGCGGCGAGCGGCTCGGCGTCGAGCGGGTGGGCGAGCGCCTGGCGTACGGCCTCGTCGGGGTCGTCCAGCCCCGGCAGCGGCTCCGGGGCGTACACCACCCGGGACCGGTCGGCGGGCAGCCGCTCCAGCCGGAACCCGTCGCCGTGGAAGGTGAGGATCGGCGGCGTGGAGCGGTCGACGTCGAGCACGAAGCCGGGACGGGGCATGGTGAAGTTCCTTCCCTCTAGCGCTGCGGTCGCCGAAGGTCGAAGACCACCTTCACGGCCCCGCGCCGCCCGGCGTCCGCAGCGTGGGTGATGGCCTCGGCAAACCGGCCGATCGGGTACCGGGCGCTCACCAGGCGCTCCAAGCGGGCCGATTGCACGAGCTCGAAGGCGAGATCGAAGCTGTGGCGGCCGGCGGCGGACGGCTCCGGGCCGTAGGCGTACGCGCCCTCGAGCCGGACCTCCCGCTGCCAGAGCCCGGTGAGGTCGATGCCCACGTGGCCGGCCATGCCGACGAGCACGACGGTGCCGCCCGGCGCGGCGACGGCCAGGGCGTCGGCGAGCGAGGTTGCCGTGCCGACGCAGTCGACGACGAGCTCGGCCCCTCCGCTCAGCTGCCCGTTGTCGAGGATCCACGAGCCGGTGCGGCGGCGCACGGCCCGGCGCATCTCGCCGGGCGCGACGACGACGGTCGCGCCCAGCTGGCCGGCCAGGTCCCGCTGCACCGGGTGCTTGGCTGCCGCTATCACCGTCGAGGCGTCAGGGCGGTGCTGGGCGAGGGCGGCCACCACGCCCAGCCCGAGGGTCCCGGCCCCGATCACCACGGCGGTGATGTCGTCCCCCGCCGGGCCGGCCAGGGCGCCGTGCACGGCGCACGCCATGGGCTCGACCATCACAGCGGCCTCGTCACTCCACCCCTCGGGCACTGGATGCAGCTGGCTGTCGTGGGCGACGAAGCCTTCCGACCACCCGCCGCCGGTGTCGGCGCAGTAGCCCGTCTGCAGCCCGGGTCGGAGGTGACCGCCGGCGAGGTGGGCGCAGCGGTTGGTCTCCCCCCGGGCGCAGGCGGCGCACGGAGGATCGATGCCGCGGACGACGCAGCCGAGCACCGGCTGGACCACGACCCGCCGGCCGCAGTCGTCGCGCGCCACCACCTCGTGGCCGGGTACGAAGGGGAAGCTCACGACCGGTTCGAACCACCGCGACGACCGCCCTTCCACCGTCGACAGGTCGCTGCCGCAGATGCCGGCGAGCAGCGGGCG
>JAJZJY010000812.1 GCA_021809885.1 Actinomycetes bacterium | reverse complement strand
ATCTGCCCAGCAGGCGGCGGACGCGGCAGCGGTGGCGTCGGGCGAGAGCCAGCTCAGCGCCGCCAGGCAGGCGCTGGCCGACGCCACGCTGCGCTCCCCGCTGGCGGGTACCGTCGCCGCGCTGAACCTCACCCCCGGTGAGCAGGTGCCCGGCGTCGCTCCTTCCGCGTCGGCGAGCCTGTCGGGCGCCCAGGTGATGATCATCACCACCAACAAGTGGGTGGTGGACGCGGGAGTCGTCGACACCCAGGTGGGCGAGGTCGCGGTCGGCGACCCGGCCACCGTCGTGCCCGCCGGCTCGGTCACAGCGGAGACCGGCTCGGTCCGCTCGGTCGGGCTGCTGGCGTCCGGCTCGGGTGGCTCCGCTGCCACCTACCCGGTGACCGTGGCGATCACCGGCGACCCGGCGGGGCTCCACCCCGGCGCCGGCGCGCAGGTCTCGCTGGTCGTGCGGAGGGTCAGCGGTGTCGTCACCGTCCCGAGTGCCGCAGTGCACGTCGCTGCCGGAGGGCGTGCGACGGTACGGGTCCGAAGCGGGACGGGCAGCGTCGTGAGGACCGTGAGCGTCGGGCTGGCGAACGGCACGGTGACCGAGATCCGCTCGGGGCTCTCGGCCGGCGAGAGGGTCGCTGTGGTCCGCGCCAAAGGGGCAGGCGCGGCGGGCCGCGGTCACCGGCACCACGGCGGGAGCCACAAGAAGAAGCCGGGGGCCGGCGGCTTGGGGGCTGGGGGTGGTGGCCTTGGCTGACCCGGTCATCGAGCTCGACGACGTCCGCAAGACCTACGACGCCGGCGGCGTGCGCGTCGAGGCGGTACGCGGGGTCACCCTTGTCATCGAGCGTGGCGAGTACGTGGCGGTCATGGGTCCGTCGGGGTCGGGGAAGTCGACGCTCATGCACATCCTCGGAGCCCTCGACGTGCCGACCGCCGGCACCTACCGCCTGGCCGGCGTCGACGTCAGCCGCCTCGACGAGCGGGAGCTGGCCGAGGTGCGCAACCGGCGTATCGGCTTCGTTTTTCAGCAGTTCCACCTGATGTCGTCGATGCCAGCGTGGCGCAACGTCGAGATGCCCCTCACCTACGCCGGTGTCGGGCGCCGCCTGCGGCGGGAGCGTGCCGCCGACGCCTTGGCCAGGGTCGGCCTCGGCGACCGCGCAGGCCACCGCCCGACGCAGCTGTCCGGCGGCCAGCAGCAGCGCGTCGCGGTAGCCAGGGCCCTCGTCACCGACCCCGACATCGTCCTCGCCGACGAGCCGACCGGCAACCTCGACTCGGCCTCCACCGCCGACGTGCTCGGGCTGCTCGACGAGGTGCACGCCGCCGGGCGGACGGTGGTCGTGATCACCCACGAGCCCGACGTCGCCGCGTCCGCCGACCGGGTCGTGCGGTTGCGCGACGGGGTGGTCGTCGACGACACGGGGAGAGGTGCAGCAGCGTGAGCTGGTGGGAGACGGTGCGCACCAGCGCGGATGCCTTGCGGTCCCACCGGCTGCGCTCGGGTCTCACAGTGCTCGGGGTCCTGATCGGCATCGCGGCGGTCATCCTCACCGTCGGCCTCGGCGAAGGCGCCCAGGCCCGGGTGACCGCCTCGGTCGACGCCCTCGGCTCCAACCTGCTCGTGGTCTCGCCGGGCAGCTCCACCAGCTCCACCGGGGTGCGCGGCGGCCTCGGGTCGGCGTCGACGCTGACCATGGCCGACGCAGCCGCTCTCGCCTCGCACACTGTCGCCCCCGACATCGCCGCAGTGGCCCCGGCGACCCAGCGCCAGGAGCAGTTGCTCGCCGGCACCACCAACTGGACCACCAGCGTGGTCGGCACCACGCCGGCATGGCTGCGCGTCCGGAACCGGACCCTCTCGCTCGGCCGCTTCATCAGCAGCGCCGACGTGGCCAGCCGTGCCGCTGTCACCGTGCTCGGCCCGATCACAGCCCAGAGCCTCTTCGGGGCTGCCGACCCCATAGGTCGCAGCGTCGACATCGCCGGGGTGCCGTTCACGGTCATCGGAGAGCTCGCCTCGGCCGGAACGTCGGGCAGCACCAACCTCGACGACATGGCGATCGTGCCAGCGACCACTGCCGCCAGCGTCGTGTTCGGCGCTGCCCAATCCTCCTCGGTCGGGAGCATCTTCGTCGAGGCCAGCTCGCCCGCCACCCTCTCGGCGGCCTACCAGGAGGCCACCGACGAGCTGCTCGCCCTGCACCACATCACGAGCCCGGCTGCGGCCGACTTCACCATCGCGAGCCAGCAGTCGCTGCTCACGACAGCGACGACGGTCAGCCGCACGCTCACGATCCTCCTCGCTGGGATCGCCGGCATCTCGTTGCTGGTCGGCGGCATCGGGGTGATGAACATCATGTTGGTCTCGGTCACCGAACGCATCCGTGAGATCGGCCTGCGGCGCGCGCTCGGCGCCACCCCAACGGTGATCCGCCGCCAGTTCCTCGTCGAGGCGAGCTTCCTCGGACTGTTTGGCGGGCTGCTCGGCGCCGGCGTCGGGATCGTCGGGGCGCTGACCCTGCCGGGTGCCATCGGAGACCCGATCGTCATCTCCCCGGTGGCGGTAGGCGGCGCGGTCGCGGTCGCGGTGCTGATCGGGGTGGTCTTCGGGGTGTACCCGGCGGCGCGAGCCGCCCAGCTCGCCCCTATCGACGCGCTGCGCAGCCAATGACCGACTCGCCCTCACAAAGGAGGCCACGACGGGCCTGGCGGCGGCGCCGGAAGGCGGCCGCCGGCGTGGGACTGGTCGCGGCCGTCGCAGCGAGCCTGGCCGGCGCTGCTGTTGCCATCGCTGGCAGCCCGCCCGCCTACCGC
>JAJZJY010000811.1 GCA_021809885.1 Actinomycetes bacterium | reverse complement strand
AGCGACCGGGCCGGGGCGTACTTCACTGTCTGGGCCACCCGCACCGCGGCCACCATGGTCTCGGACCCGACACCGAGCCGGCGCGCCTCGTTGTAGTGGTACTTGAAACAGGGCTCGCAGTTGGCGCCGATCGCCGCGCCGATCGCCACCAGTTCGGCGGTCACCGCGCCGAGCGCACCCAAGGGCGCGGCACCGAGCGTCCACGACGAGAGCTCCTGGCGTGACGGGTAGTGCCCAGACGACCGCAGCGCCCCGTCGACGAGCACCGCGGGTAACGCGTCGTCGCCGCGCTCGGCGAGCAGCTCACGGATGAGGTCCCGCTCGGCGAAGGCCTGGGGCTCCTGGGACAACGTGTGGCGCTCGACCTCCACTCCCTGGTCTGCCAGCCAAGTGAGATCGGCCGCGAACGCGGCCAGCGCCGGGTCGACGCTCGGACCGCACACGCCCGTCGAACAGCACATCGGCGGATCGAACACCTCTACCTTGGCCATCAAGAATCCTCCTCGGAGCATCGCTTATCGTCGATTCACGATCAGTCTATCCGAGTGGCAGGCTGTCGCACCACCTCCAGTGCTGATCGCCGTGCTCGGACCCGCCGAAGCAGCCTGAGCTCAGAGGGAGGAGACGGCCCGCTGCAGCGAAGCGAGGGCCCTCCGGTTCACGCAGTAGGAGGTGCGCGGCCCTTCGATCTCACCCTGCACCAGGCCGGCCTCGCGCAGGATCCGCAGGTGCTCCGAGATCGTCGACTGCGCGAGCGGGAGCTCGGCGACGAGGTCTCCCGTCACGCACGACCTGCGCTCGGCCAAAAGACGCAGGATCCGAACCCGGGTGGGATGCCCGAGCGCCTTCGTCATCGCCGCGAGCGTCTCGTCGTCGACCTCGGACCTGCTCCCGGCCGGCACCTGCACCTGGACGGGGTCACAGCACACCTCGGGCACGACCCGCTGCATGTCAGTAGACACGGTCATCTCGACTGCATCCTACCGGCGTCCGCCCAGCAAAGGCCGGAGCCGCAAGACTTGGGTTGCATGCCAGTCACCCCCCGAGTGCCTGTCGGAGGTCGGCGAGACAGCCCGGGGAGAGCCGCCACCAGGTCCACCGTCCCCGCTTCTCTCCCACCAGGATCCCGGCCTCGGCCAGCACCTTGGTGTGGTGGCTCACCGTCGGCTGGCTGCGGGCAAGAGGCCCTTCGAGGTCGCACGAGCAGACCTCGCCCGCGGCGGAGACGATCGAGACAAGGCGAAGGCGGACCGGGTCTGCCAAGGCGGACAGCACGCGCGCCAACGCGACCGCTTCGGCCTCGCCGAGCGGCGCTGCCGTCAACGACGGCGTGCAGGTCGCCGCTCCGGCACTACCCCTAGCCGTCGTCTCGCTCGTGTCGGCCACCACCGCCGTATCCTATTGACAACGATCGATATCAGCCACGCTAGTGTTCATCGACAGCCGTCGATCTCACCAAGACCAGCAGGGGAACCGGATTGCCCCCACCGAGCCCACCCGCACCCTGGCCGACCACGACGGCTCCCGCCTGCTGCTCGTTGAGGCCATCGGGCAGGGAACGCGCCGACGAGCAATGAGCACGACCCCGACCCGCACCCCGCCAACCCGGAAGGCCCCCGAAGAGGCCCCCGTCACCAGTCGCCTGTCGGTCCTCGACCGGTTCCTGCCGGTGTGGATCGCCGTCGCGATGGCGCTCGGGATCGGGCTCGGTCGGCTCGCCCCGGGCCTCAACCAGACCCTCGACCACGTGCAGGTGGCGGGCACCAGCCTGCCCATCGCCATCGGGCTGCTCGTGATGATGTACCCGGTGCTGGCCAAGGTTCGCTACGGCGAGATCGACCGGGTCGCCGCCGACCGCCGCCTGCTCGTGCCCTCCTTGGTGCTCAACTGGCTGGTCGGACCGGCGGTCATGTTCGCCCTGGCGTGGCTGTTCCTCCCCGACCTGCCCGCCTACCGCACTGGGCTGATCCTGGTGGGTCTGGCCCGTTGCATCGCCATGGTCCTTATCTGGAATGACCTCGCCTGCGGGGACGACACCGCTGCCGCGGTGCTCGTCGCCGTCAACTCGCTCTTCCAGATCGTCGCCTACGCCGGCCTCGGGTACTTCTATCTGAAGGTGTTGCCCGGCTGGCTGGGGCTATCGACGACGTCGGTGCACGTGTCGATCTGGTCGATCGCCCGCAGCGTGCTCATCTTCCTCGGCGTCCCGCTCGTCCTCGGCTATTTGACCCGTACCCTCGGCGAGCGCCGCCGGGGGCGAGCCTGGTACGAGCAGCGGTTCTTGCCCCGTATCGGACCGATCGCCCTCTACGGCCTGTTGTTTACGATCGTGCTGCTCTTCGCATTCCAGGGCGACGCCATCACTCGCCACCCCCTCGACGTCGCCCGCATCGCCCTGCCGTTGATCGCCTACTTCGCGGTCATGTGGACCGGCTCCTTCGCCCTCGGCCGGTCGCTCCGTCTGCCCTACAGACGAACCGCGACCCTGGCATTCACCGCGGCGGGCAACAATTTCGAGCTAGCCATCGCCGTCGCCATCGGCACCTTCGGCATCACCTCCGGCCAGGCCCTCGCCGGCGTGGTCGGACCGCTCATCGAAGTCCCCGCCCTCGTCGCGCTGGTCTACGTGTCCCTGTGGGCTCGCCGACATCTCTACCCCGACCAAGGAGACCAACCCGTGACCGAACCTGACCAGCCGCTGGCCGAGCCCGTCGACCCGACCGAACGCGTCCCCGTCGTCCTGTTCGCCTGCGTCCACAACTCGGGCCGCTCCGTCGCCGCCAAGGTGCTCGCCGAGCACTACGCGGCGGGCA
>JAJZJY010000810.1 GCA_021809885.1 Actinomycetes bacterium | reverse complement strand
AGACGACGACAGCCGCTCTCTGCTGCTCGCCCCTCAATCCCGCCCTCACCAGGTTGCTCGATCTCGCCGTGCGGCGACTGACTGTGGCACGTCCCAGCTCGACAACGCCAAGAACACAGGCTCGGGAGATGCACGTGGCCTCTACCTTCCCTGCCCGGCGGACCCCCCCCAAGCTTCACCAGTTCTCGTGCCGTCATGAGCCACGCCCGTCGGCACCCATGAGCCAGACCCGTCGCGTAGCTACCAAGCTTTCCTCCGAGGGGTTGTCCGGCTCCCCCGCGCCAGTGCAGGTGCAGGTGCAGGTGTAGGCTTGCCTGCCACGACGCGTCGCCGAAATGGGCACGAGCCCGTTGCACGTGACGGCGTTTCGCTGTGAACCGCTTGCCGACATCGAACCGCAGGCGCTCGGGCTCACCTACTTCTTCAACGCCGCCGTCGACGGGGACCCCTACCCGGTCACGATCCGCTTCACCGGGCGTCGCGTCGGCGCCAAAGGAAAGCTTCGCCCACGAGACCGTTTCGACGTCACCGAGACCGTCGAGCACGTCGTGCCCGGTAGTGGCCGCCTCGCGGTCACGGTCCGTGTCGTCGACATCGCGCCCGGCGAGTGGCAGGTGACGGCCACCCCGGTGAACGAGACGCGTTCTGGAGCAGGGTCTTCTCGGTCGGCAATGGGGCGGCAGCCCCGCCTGCCGGTCGCCACCGCGTCCGGCACAACCGGCTATGCACGCGTCATCCAGGTCCGGGCGCCGGGCGCGCACCTCGGTGCGTGGCCCGCCCTAGTCGGCCTCGGTGTCGTGGCCGGCCTCGCCACCCAGGTACTCCTTGCCACCCACGTCCACCTGGATGCCACTCGGATCGTGGCACTGTCGTTGGCCGCCAGCCTGGCCGGGCTCGTCGGCGCCAAGTCCTACTACCTGGCCGGGCACTACCTGATGAGGCGCTTCCTACCAGCGCACCGAAACGACGACCGGCCGGCGGTGGTGACCGCGGGCCTGTGCATCCAAGGGTTCGTGGCCGGCGCTGTCGTCACCCTCGTCGTCGGAGCGCTCGTCACCGGCGTCTCTGTCGGCACTGTGTTGGACGTGACCGCCCCGGGGTTGTTCTTCGGAATGACGATCGGCCGGTTCGGCTGCTTCTTCGGCGGTTGCTGCGTCGGGCGGCCAACCGCGTCGCGCTTCGGGCTGTGGTCGTCGGACCAGCGCCTCGGGGTAAGCCGCATCCCCACCCAGCTGTTCGAGTCTTCTCTCGCCTTGTGCATCGCCATCCCGGCGACGCTGGCCATGTGGGCGACGACCCCCCAGCCGCGCGGGGTGGTGTTCATCGGCACGATCGCCGCCTACACCCTCGGCCGCCAGCTGCTCTTCCCGCTGCGTGACAACCCTCGCAAGACCGCCCACGGCCGACGTCTCGCGATGGCGCTCACCGGGCTGGTCGTCCTCGTCGACGTCGCGGTCGGAGTCTTTGCATGAACGCGCCAGGCAAGAAGGCGAGGAAGCCCACCTCGTGTGCTCCACCGGAGCGGGCTGACACAGCTGGCAGCAGTGGTCGGTGGAGTTCTCCAACCACACCGCCCCGCCGACTGGGCGCCGTCCGGCCAGCACGTCAAGCGTTGACCCCCGGCTCCGCCAAAGGAGCCCTGTGGCTGCTCGACGCGTCCGAACCGCAGATCCGAAAAGGAGACGAAACATGGCCAAGGTGATGATCCTGGGTGGAGGGTTCGGCGGTCTCGCAGCCGCGCACGAGCTGAGACGCCGGCTCCACAGCGAGCACGAGATCACCCTCGTCGCCGACGACGACCGGTTCTTCGTCGGCTACGCCAAGTTGTGGGACCTTGTGGGCACGCGACCGCTCGCGCAGGGCACGCGGCGGCTCGGCACTCTCGACGCACAGGGGATCCGGTTCGTCAACGCCCGAATCACGTCCATCGACCCGGTCCGTCGGGCGGTCGAGACGTCAGCCGGATCGTTGGTTGCCGACTACATGATCGTGGCGCTCGGAGCGGTCGGAGACCGGGAGAAGCTGGGAGAAGCTGAGCATGGTGCACATGATCTCTACGACCCCGATCGGCTGCCGGCGATGCGGTCCGAGCTTGAGCGCCTCGACAACGGCAGAGTGGTCGTGGCCGTGCTCGGGATGCCCTACGTGTGCCCGCCCGCCCCGTACGAGGCAGCGTTATTGGTCGAAGAGCACCTCCGTCGCCTCGGAGTACGAGACCGCGTCGAGGTGGTGATCGCCACTCCCATGCCGTCGCCGCTACCGATGGCCGGGCCCGATGTGGACGAGCTGGTGGCCAATGGGCTTGCCGGGCGAGGGATCGACCTGCGCACGGGGCTCCAAGTCTCCGAGATCGACACCCGAGCACGCATCGCGTCGTTCGCTGACGGGACCACCCTGGACTACACCCTGCTGCTCGGGATACCCGGCGCGGTGCCGCCTGCGGTGATCGCCCAGAGCCCGCTGGCCGGAGAAGACAGCTGGATCTGGCCAGACCCCGAGACCGGCAGCACCGCCTTCGACGGTGTCTACGCGGTCGGGGACTGCACGGCGGTCGAGAACCTTCCGCGGGCAGGGGTCTTCGCCGAAGGGCTGGGCCGGGCGGCCGGCTCTAGCGTCGCAGCGGAGATCGACGGTGGTGGCGTCACCACCTACGATGGGGTGGGCTACTGCTTCTTGGAGTTCAACGGGCGGCGAGCCGCCGCGCTCGAAGGCAAGTTCTTCGCGAAGCCGAAGCCCCTCCTGCGAATGGCAGAGCCCGACGCGGAGACCTACGACCGCAAGCAAGCCTTCGAGACCGAGCGACTACGGGAGTGG
>JAJZJY010000809.1 GCA_021809885.1 Actinomycetes bacterium | reverse complement strand
TACCTGGTGATGGCCCTCTATGGCATCGCCTACGCCGTGTTGGGCTCCGCCCAGTCGGCGCTGCTCGCCGTCATGGTGCCCTCCGAGCTCCTCCCCGACGCCAACGCGGCCCTGCGCACGGCGCAAGCGTCGCTTCGCCTCATCGGCCCGCTGACCGGCGCCGCGCTCTTCGTCGCCGTCGGCGCCCACCTAGTGGCGGTCCTGGATGCGGCGACCTTCGCCGTCCCGGTCGCCTCGCTGCTCGCCCTGCGCGTCCGCGAGCTCACCCCCCAGCCCATGGCCCTGCAATGGCGAAGAGAGCTCATCGCCGGCATCGCCCACGTCCGTCGCACCGTCCAGCTCCGCCAGGTCGTGATCGCCGGCGCCGTGTCCACCACCGTGTTCGGTTTCGGCGAGACGATCCTGTACGCCATCGCCGGCAACGGCCTCCACCGACCCCCCGCCTTCGTCGGTGTCCTCGTCGCCGTCCAAGGCGCCGGCGCCGTCATAGGAGGACTTACCGCCGCAACGCTGGTCCGCCGCAGCGGCGAGGCACGCCTCGCTGGGGGCGCGCTGCTCGTCGCCGGCATCGGGGCACTGCTGCAGATCCCGCCATCACTCCCATCGGTCAGCGCCGGACTCGTCCTGTTCGGCATGGCCATCCCCTGGCTCGTCGTGGCCGTCATCAACCTGACCCAACGCCTCACCCCCAACGAGCTCCAAGGACGTGCCTACTCCGCCGTCGACACCCTTATCACCACCCCCCAAACCATCTCCATCGCCCTCGGCGCCGCCCTCATCACCATCACCGGCTACCCAACGCTGCTCCTCGCCATGACCGCCGTGATGGTGCTCGCCGCCATCTACCTCCTCAGCCGGCCACGGCGCCGTGTCGACGGGCGACAATGCCAGTGACGAACCCGAGACACCGCTGCAGTCAGACCGACCACCGCCGACACCGGATAAGATCTGCCGCCTCCGACCCGCGCCGAACACTCGGGGGCGAGCCCAGTCGCACCCCTAACGGCCCGCGCCCGACTCGGCAGGGGGTGTGCGGAAACAGCAGTCTGGAGCACTCTCCGTGGTCGTCCTACGTACCCGTCACGGAGCCCGCCATAACCTGTGTCACTTGACGAGCCCTCTGTGGGCGCTCCCCTGGCGCCGGGTCGCCGAACGTGTGTGCGTTCCACCCGAGGATCCTTGCGCTACAGCGCAGAATGTCGTGGTGAGGCAGCTCAACGTGCCCGGACGACTGCTGGCCTCCTTGCGGACCATCGGCCCCATTGGAGAGCACCGGTTGGACAAGCTTCCTCGTCTTTTAGCACAGCTTGGAGGCTGAGTGGTCGATCACCTGCGGCGCGCCGTTCGATGGCGGATGGCGGATACGCTGCGTACGGCGCCGAGGTGGTCATCTTGGAGGGGGCCACCGCAGTTGGGAAGGTGGCGCTGCCCGCGGCCGGAGTGGACGGCTTCTCCCTTCGAGCAGGGGATGGATGCGGTGTTGGCTTGGGGCGATCCCTACGTCGCCGTGCTCCGACGGAGCGGCCATCACCGACCCGAAGTGGCTCGTCTCCGAGCCCGCCCACGATCTGGGCGTGGTCCTGCGAGGCTGGAACGAGGAGCTGCTCTTCGGAAGCACCGCCGCGGTGGCGCGCGAGAGCTACAAGGAGGTGGCGTCACTCTGCGGCGTCGATGCGGAGGCGATCTGACAGTGGGCGTTCATCGAGCGGGTCTCCAGCGGGCTCCTCCTTCACATCGGTGACCGGGCAGAAGCGGCTGCGTATCTCAAGGTCGCCGACCGGCTGGCGGAGGGGGCCTCACCACCGGGATGACCCAGCGCTGCGGCCGGGCACAGGACACCGTAGGCAGATCCCCCTGCGGCAGTGCACAGACGTTCGGTGACGCGGCGCCGGCCGGTTAGCCGTAGTGGGTGCGACTTGGGGATGCGCACTGATGGGGGCGACCGTGTGTCGTCTCGTCGCCTCCGGCGGGCCGATTGGTCGTCGTCATCGGCCAGTGGTTCCGTCGATAGCTTGGCGGATGAGGTCTGCGTGCCCGTTGTGGCGCGCCCACTCCTCGACCAGGTGGATGTAGACGGAGGCGAGCGCAACTGGCTGGCCCCGCACGTCGACGCAGTACTCGAGCGGTAAGGGCGCGACTGCCTCGTCGCATGCGGCCCACTCTGTCGACAAGTTGGTGAGGGCTTGTTCCGCGGCGGCCGGGTCGAGGTCGTCGAAGTCCTCGTCGCTGTCCGGGAAGAGCGGGTCGATGTCCTGGCCGGCGGTGCGGATCCGCAGCCAGGTCCGTTCCACTTTCGTCATATGTCGCACCAGCCCCAACAGGGAAAGGGTCGAGGGCGGCGTCGATCGAAGCGCCAGTTGCTCGGCGGTCAGCCCGGCGCAGAGCCGTAGCAGGGTCAGGCGGTGATGGTCGAGGTAGCCCTGCAGGATCGGCCGGACGTCGCCGACATCCGGCGAGGGAGGATCGGCGGGGGGCTGGGGCGCGCGCCAAGTCATCAGGCAATGATCGCGCCTAGGGTGAGGCGCGGGTGAGGCGCCGGGCGACAACCGTCCGTTGGGATGGGCGCGGTAACGGTCGTCGGCGAGGGTTTCGGCGCCGGTTATACCGCGCCAAGGTGGAAGCCGTCGAGAACTGAGGGGTCACCGCGGAGTGTCAGGCCCTGCTCCTGGGCTTCGGGAAGGGTGAGGTCGCCGCCGAGGAACCGGAGGATCACCTGGGGCATCCCTTCGAGCGTGATGTCGGGGTTGTGGACGGTCCCTGCCCGGGTCGAGACGCCGTCCGCTTTGACCTCGATGACCTAGGTTCCTAGCGGCGTGTG
>JAJZJY010000808.1 GCA_021809885.1 Actinomycetes bacterium | reverse complement strand
CCGATCAGACCTTCTCTCTGCCTCCCGGGTGACCGATCGACCGGCAGTCCCCCGGTCGAACGCCGGTGCGGAAGGCTCCGGCGTGACCGGGTCGGATGGCGGTGCCGAGGTCGTCGTGGAGCCAAGACACGACATGCGCGTGACCCTCTTCGCCACGCCGTCCCACCCTGCCCGCTCACCGACGCCCACGGCACCGCCGCACACCACGCAGGTGTCCGCCCGCCGCAGGACCAGCATCCTCACCCGAGGTCTATCGGCGACACGGTCCGCCACCTGAAGAACACGTACGGCAGCTGGCGGGGAGACCCCGAGGTCAGGGCGGGTTCGGACGCTCGGCCCGGGTGCCACTCCCGTCTCCGTCGGCCCCATACTTCTTCTCCCTCCGGGCCCAGCGCGTCACATCCATCCCTTGCCGCCGGCTCCGGCTCACGCCCGGACCATCCGTCCGTCGGTGTCGAACAGTGCCAGCTCGCCCGGCGTGCACAGATGGCGGACGACGAAGGCCCGCTCGTTCACCCGCCAGAGACCTTCGCCGCGGGCGAGCTCGGGGAGCTGGGCGACCTCGACCGAGGTGAGGCCGAGCACGCTGCCGGCAGCCTGCGCTTCGTCGAAGGGCTCGTTGTAGAGGATCCGGGTGGCGGTGTCGCCGAGGAGCCCTTGGGCGAGCCCCCGCGACTGCGAGCCGGCCTCGCCGACGGCGTCGAGGTCGGAAAGGCGGTGGACGACCATCAGGTTGGCGAGCCCCCAGGCCCGGGACAGCTTCCACTGGGCCTGCATGCGGGCGAGCAGCGCGGGCTGGGCGAGGAGCCGCCACGCTTCGTCGTAGACGACGAGGCGCTGCCCGCCGTCGGGATCGGCGAGCGCGGCTTCCATCCACGTTGACGCACAGGTCATGACGAGCCCGATAAGGGTGTCGGAGCCCGAGATGGCCGACAGGTCGAGGGACAGCATCGGAAGCATGGGGTCGAAGGTGACCGTCGATCGGCCGTCGAAGAGCCCGGCCAGGTCGCCGCGCACGAGCCGGGCGAGCGCGTGGGCCGCTTCGCGGCCGTCCGCGGTCAGCTGGTCGATCGACGAGCCCGGTGAGGGCTGGCTCGGTTCCAGCATGGCGTCGACGACCAGAGGGAGGACGGGGGTGGTGCTCCGACGCTGGGCGTCAGTGAGCGCGGCGTCCAGCGCGGTCCGTTCCGTCGCCTGGAGCGGGCGCCCTAGGGTCGACTCGGCAAGAGCAGCGACCAGGTTGGTCCGTCGGGTAGCCACCTGGGCACGCCACACCGCGTCTGCGAGACCGGTCGGTCGGGGTCCCTCGTCGAGCGGGTTGAGGCGAGCCGGGCTGCCGACGCCGAGCTCGACCGCCTGGCCGCCGACGGCGTTGGTCACCGCCGTCCACTCGCCCTTCGGGTCACCGGGGACGTAGACGCGGCGACCGAAGGCGACGCTGCGGACGGCGAGCGACTTCGCGAGGGTGGACTTGCCCCGGCCGATCTGGCCGGCGAGGAAGATGTTGGGGTTGGTGAGCGCGCCCTGGCGGTAGAGCTCGAAGGGGTCGTAGCAGAAGGCCGATCCCGACCAGGCGTCCTGGCCGATCAGCATGCCAGCAGCGCCCAGCCCTTCTTCGGCGAGGAACGGGTACGCGCCGGCGAGCACCTCGGAGGTGGCCCGGTGAGGGGTGAGCGCAAGGCGCCGATACGAACGGCCGGCCTTGGGACCCGGTTCACCGCCCCGGGGGAGGTACGGACGCGCACGTCGCTCGGCCCGCAGGGCCTCGAGCTCGGCTTGCCGTTCGGCCATCAGCTGCCTGCGGTGGGCGGCCTCGAGGGCGCGCGCCGCTCGGCGCTGGCGGCGGGACGACCCGCCCGGTGCCCACCCGGCCACGCCGTAGACGCGGGCATCGGGGAAAGCGACCGGGCCCGCCCGGGTGCTCGACGGCGGTGTCGGGGCGTGGGGCTCGCCAGACTCGTACGAGCCCGGGACGGCGTCAGGGCTGCCGGTTCCAGCTCGCCGCCGGGTGCTGCGTGCCCCGGCCATCAGAACGCGCTCCGACCGACGGGGAGGGCGGCGAGGACGAAGCTCTGGAGCTGGTTGCCGTAGATGGGGCGGACCTCGCAGGCGGCCTGGGCCGCTGCCCGGGTGACGGTCGCCTGGGCGGCCTCGAGGGCGCTGCGGGTGGGAGCGGTGACGGTCACGAAGCCGGTGAACTCGACGTCGGTGTGCCCGGCGATCACCGAGCGCTCCCGGGCGAGCAGGTCCTCGTACTCCTGAGTGTCGGAGAGGTCGGCGAGCTGGCCCACCCGGGCCTTCTGCGCCGAGTCGGCCACCGCCTCGGTCTTCTCCCTGCGGATCTGGCGCAGCGCCTGGTCGGTGGGGAGCGGCCGGGCGAGGAGCGACAGGGTGCGCCGCACCCCTGACGCGAAGACGAGCGAGTGGAGGAAGTCGGGCGGGACGGCGATCCGCGGCCACTCCGAGATCCACAGCACCACCGAGTACGCCGAATCGTGGCGGAGGTGGTCCCAGGCCTCGGCGATGGCAACCGGTCCGGCGTGGGCCAGGTTGGCCGCCGGGTCGGCTCGGGCATCGACATGGACGGCCGGGTCGAAGGCTTCGCGCACCACCGCGGCGAGCTCCGCCTCGGCGAGCCAGGGCCCCGGGCGCAGCCCGGCCTGGCGGAGCGCGTCAACGAGGCTCGCCATGTCCCCACGCAGCACCTCGGCCACCTCGGCGATCACCGTCCCGACCGACTCGACCACGTCCAGCCGGCCGAAGAGCACGAACGAAGGCAGCAGCGCATGGGTCTGCTGGCACGGTCCGCAACGCACCCGG
>JAJZJY010000807.1 GCA_021809885.1 Actinomycetes bacterium | reverse complement strand
GGTCGGCGGGAGGAGACGGGAGCCGACCAGGGCGACGGGTAGGGCTCGTCCCTAGCGGGCCCCGAACACGCCGCCCACGCGACTGCATGTTCGGGCTCGTGTGACGGCCCCGACGTGCCGTTCGGCGCCCCCTGCGCCCACCTCGACCGCGGCTGTTCTGGCGCGATGTTCTGGATCACGTGGAAGAGCTCGGCCGGCCCGGGCTCTCGTTTCGGGTGGACAGGCGTGGGATGTTCGTCGGGTGCCTGTCAGCGGCCGGATGGCGCTGTTGGCCGGGTGTTGTCGAAGCGCTGGCGGGCTGCCGTCGGCGAGCCGGTCGGGTTGCCGGGTCCGGGCCGGGTAGCGTCCTGGGGCGGTGAGTCGGGCTCGGGCGGCGATGTTGTTGGTCGTGACTGATGTGGAACGGCTTGTCAAGTGGGCCGCGAGACCTTCTGCTGAGGGCTTTCGGGGCGCGGCAGATCAGGGGAGGGCGGTCAAGGGTCAGCCGGAGGCTGAGCGAGAACCGGAGCGCAGCGGAGGCTCACAGCGGCCCTTGAGGGCCCGGTCAGTGGCCATGAGCAGCATGGGTGGGGAAGCCCGCCAGGGCTTCGTGGGAGCGTGTGGCTCGGGCTGGGGAGGGTGGAGCGCGGTCGAGGGCTCGGCCATGCACCGGGCGGCTGGTGGGCTGGCCGCCAGACTGATGTACGCGGGTCGGAACCGCAGTAGGGCGTTGCGCAGAGAGGTGCCCCATACTGATCGCGGCGGTAGCAGGTGCGGTCATAGTCACGACGGGGATCGGTTCTGCAGCGGCGGGTGCCCGGTGCATGGCGGGGTCCTCGCTCACGCCCAGCCCGGGCAGATGAGCAAGCGGGAAGCTGGCATGTCAGGCGGCGGTCATCTCGGCCCAGACGAAGCCGGCGAGCTCTCGGGCGATGGCGGTGACCACGGTCTTGCGGTTGGTCTTTCTGGCGTCGAGGCGGGCGAACTTGCCGCAGAGGCGCAACTGGGCGGACCAGGCTCGGGAGACGACGGCGGGGTCGAGGCCGGCTTGGCGGCGGCGGAGGGTGACGCCGGCGGCGGGGTGTGCCTTGTAGGCCCAGGCGGACTCCACGAGCCGGCTGCGAAGGTGCCCGTTGCCGGCATGGGTGATCCCGCCTCTGAAGCTGCGCTCCCCGGAGGAGTGCTCGGAGGGGACCAGCCCGAAAAAGCCCATGAACATGGCCGCGGTCGGGAAGCGTCGCCAGTCGCACACCTCGCTGGCCATGGTGAGCGCC
Source organism: Actinomycetes bacterium (assembly GCA_021809885.1). Lineage (GTDB taxonomy): Bacteria > Actinomycetota > Acidimicrobiia > Acidimicrobiales > Palsa-688 > JAKAQB01. Next base: position 1,570 of record JAJZJY010000807.1, on the reverse strand, counting down.
CCGAGGGCGGTGATGCCCCGGTAAGCGGCCAGGCGGGCCACCGCGTCGGCGAAGGGCGCCTTGGTGAACCAGGCGGCGAGATCGGAGTCGATGGCGCCCATTGCGGCCTCCCTGGCGTCGAGGGTCGCCCGGTAATGGGAGAAGGTGGCGGTGAGTGCCGGGTCGTCGAAGCGCTGGGCAGAGATCCACACCTGGTGCTTGAGGGTCCAGTTGTCGCCGCCACGCCAGATGCGCCCGTGGCGAAGCAGGAACTTCCCGAGGCGGTGCCGGGCGCGGGTGCGGTCGATGACCATGTCTGCACGGGCCCTGCACAGGTCGCGGACCGCCTCTTCGGCCACTGTCGGGACTCTCACCGAGCTGAGCTGGCCAGCCCGGAACAACAACGCCATTCGCGAAGCGTCGCGTCGGTGGGTCTTTATCCTGTCACCGGGGCGGGCAGGGATCAACGACGGGGCGATCACCTCGGCGTGCATCCCTGCCAGGCGAAACGTCCTCGGCAGCTCGTAGCCCGTCGGACCTGCCTCGTAGCATGCCCACACGCGACCCGGGTCGGCGAACCGGCCGACCAGACGGCGGATCGACTCCTCGTCGGTAGAGATCTTGTCGATCACCGGAGAGAACGATCCCGGCACAAGCAGCTCGGTCGAGATGGTGTTCTTGTGCACATCCATTGCGAGAACGTCGGCTTCAGGGGGAACATGGATCAACACGGTCGGCTCCTTCTGTATGTGGCTCGGTCCACTCCAGCGTGATGGACAACCCACGCAATATGCAGAAGCGAGCCGGCCGTTCCATACTCACTGACGATGGGCGGCTGTTGTTGCATCATCGTGACGACAAGCCGGGCATCGCCCACCCAGGGTGCTGGGCGGGTTTCGGGGGAGCGGTTGAGGACGGCGAGTCGGTCGAGGAGGCTCTGCGCCGGGAGGTGGAGGAAGAGACCGGGTTGGTGGTCACCGATCCCCGCCTGCTGCTCGAGACCGTCGACGCAGAAGGCGACGGGCGGCTCGTAACGCTGTTCTACACCGTTGGCGGCATCCGTCCCGACCAGATCGACCTGCGCGAGGGAGCGGGCGTCGGGGTCCACTCCCTCGCCGACCTCGACACCCTCCAGGTCTCCCCGTTCGTGCGCCGGGCGATCACCGACCATCTCGCCCCGCTCCTCACAGGACTGGCCCATACCCCCCGCGAGCCGGAAGCGGGGCCGGCCGGCAGCGCAAAGCCGCAGGCGGGCACCAACCCGCCGGGGCAGTACGCGACCGACCGCAACCTGCGGGCCCGTCAACGGCTCTGGGAGCGCCAGGAGCTGGCCTTCGATGTCGTCGCCTGGACCCTCGAGCTCGCAGAGGTCGCGGCTGGGGCCAGCGTGTTGGACGTGGGCTGCGGCAACGGCCGCTACCTGGACGCGATGGCAGCGGCCGGGGTCGAGGCCGTCGGTTGTGACCTCTCGACTGGGATGCTGCGCTCTGCCGCCGCCCACCGGGTGGTCGCGGCTGACGCCATGGCCCTGCCGTTCCCGTCGGGACGCTTCGATGTCGTGCTGGCCCCCCACATGCTCTACCACGTGCCC
>JAJZJY010000806.1 GCA_021809885.1 Actinomycetes bacterium | reverse complement strand
GGCGGGCGCCGCCGGGCCGGCCGCCGCGCCGCCGGCCGGCGTGGTCGTCGACGAGGAGCCGGGCGGGTTGGAGGTCGGCGTGGTGGTGACGGCGCTGTTCGACGGCCGGCGGGGATGGAAGGTGAGCACACCGGTGAGCCCGGCAGCGGTGGCGACGAGGACGAGGGGGGCGCGGCGCAAGGGAGTTCTCCGGGTCAGAGGGCGTAGGCTTCGTGGTGGACGGCGTCGGTCGGCACGCCGAGGCGGCGGACGGCGTCGGTCACGGCGTTGACGAAGTCCTCCGGCCCGGAGACGTACACGTCCCGGGCTCGGATGTCGGGGATCAGCTGGCGCAGCCGCCGGCCATCGAGCAGCTGGGCGCGGCGGGAGCCGTACAGCTCGTGGAGGGCGCCGTTCTTCTCGTCGACGAGGGCGGCAACCTCGTCGCGGAGGGGCATGCCGTCGGCCCGCGACGCCCGCAGGACGACCACCGGGTCCGTGCCCGCCGGGAGCTTTTCGAGCACAGGGCGCAGGGAGGTGACCCCGGCGCCGGCGGCGATGAGCGCCACCCGGGCATGCCGCCTCGCCTCGGCGGTGAACACGCCGTAAGGGCCTTCGAACGCCACCCGGGTGCCCCGCCGCAGCGACGCCAGTGCCTTGGAGTGGTCGCCGACGTTCTTCACGGTGAGGCGCATGAACGAGCGCTGCGGGAGGCCGGAGACCGTGTAGGGGTGGGCTTGCCACCAGAGGTCCCGGGCCATGAACCGCCAGAGGGCGAACTGGCCTCCCTGGACGTGCAGCCGTTCCAGGTTGCGGCCCCGGCAGATGATCGAGACCGTGTCGGGTGTCTCGCGGCGCACCTCCCAGACGACCAGGCGGTGCCGGAGGCTGCGCGCCGCCGGCAGTCCGAAGCGGAAGACCAGGACGCTGCCCGCCGTCGCCAGCCACACCACCCACCACACGACCTTCACTACGGGGTGGCCCACGAACTCGGGGCCGAGCACGAGCACGTGGGTGAACGACAGGGCGATCGCCAGGTACAGGTAGAGGTGGATGGCCCACCACGTCTCCCGGCGGAGGCGGCGGCGGACCGCCCGGACCGAGGCGAACCCGGCCAGCAGCATGAGGCCGAGGGCGACGAAGGCGGCGAGGAGGCCCGGGTAGCTGCCGACGAGAGTTCCCACCTCGTGCATGAGGCCGGTCTTGGCCGCCTGGGCGTAGCCGATGGTCAGGGCGACAGCGTGGACCGTGAGCAGGGAGATCGGCCACGGTCCGACGCGGCGGTGCCAGCGGATGAGTCCGTCGAGGCCGAGCACGTGCTCGACGGGCGGGATGCGGCTCGCCAGCAGCACCTGGATCAGGGCCAGGTATGTCCCGACCATGCCGGTCACGTTGCCGAGGAAGATCGCCAGCCCTCCGTGGGCGTGCAGGGCGGCGGGCGGCTCGTCGGCGATGGTGAAGCCGAGGGTCACGAGCAGCCCGGCGACGGCGATGACCACCGCGACGATCGCCGCCGCCCTACGGGCCGGGGCGGCCGGCACGGCGGCGGGCGTGCTCGCCGGGAGGGCCAGGACGGAGGTGCGGGCGGGGGGCACCGGCTGAGTATCGCCACGCCGTGAGCTCACCGGAAGCCGTTGTCGACGCTTTTCAGCAACATCCTGCCGGCGCGAGCGTTCTCCATGGCGATTGCTGGCCCGCCGTTAACGGGCCGAGGCCGGCACAGTCGCCTTGCCGGCGACGATGGGTGCCGGTGTGCGCACCTCGATGAAGTCCCGCGCCTCGAGGGTCGGACCGAGGTAGCGCGTGGACGGCCGCTGCTGCTGGGGGTAGATGGCGGCCGAGCTGATGCGGTAGGGGTTGGTCGGGTTGGGGTGGCCGAAGAAGTTGAACGTGACCCACTCGGGGTTGATGTCGAGGGTCATGGCACGGATCGCTCCGGCTCGCTGCAGCGACTCCGCCAGGGTGCGCGCCGAGAGGGCGGGACCGGCGACGTACACGAGCGCGCCGTTGGCGGTGATGCCGACGCCGGAGCGAGGGACGACCGTGCTGGCCCCGAGGGTCGCGCCCCACACGCTCACGTCGTTGTAGGTGGCCGACGGCGAAACCTTCCCGTTGTTGACCATCGGCACGAGGTTCTGCAGGACGGAGACCACGTTGGGGGTCATGTGGACCTCGGTGCCCCAGGCGCCGATGTTGACGTGGCCGTTGCGGTAGATGACGAACGACGCCGCCCCCCGCACGAGTGGGATGGCGGTGCGGCCGTTGAGGTAGAAGCCGCCGTGGGCGTCCTGGAACCGGAAGCCACCGTTGAAGGCGGCGGCGATTGTCGGCAGCTCGGCGTGGGTGATGTAGGGCGGGTGGGGCCAGGTGCCGCCCGGTTCGAGCTGGCCGGGGATGAGCGACAGCTTCATGAGGAGCGGGTCGATCCACACGGCGGTGGTCAACTGGCCGGTGTAGATGGTGTCCGCCCGGAACTGGGCTTCGTACATGCCGGGGTAGCCGTCGACGGTCGGCCCGACCGGCCTCCAGACGCCCTCTCCGGGCACGGCCGGGTGCACCACGAGCGGGACCGGGGGCGGCGCCGGAAGGTGGGGGACCACAGGGGCCTTGGAGGCGTGCAGGACGGTGGGCGACGTCACCGACCCGCCCGCCGATGGGAGAGCGTTCAGGTGCTTGGGCCGGCCGCCCTTGGCCGGCGCTGTCAGGTCGAAGTACCAGTGCTCGAGGGTGTTGGACACGAAGGCGGCGTCATGGCTGCGGAACCAGTCGGCGAGCTTCGCCGACAGCGGCACGTTGCCGGGGCTCGTCGCCGCCCCGATGAACGCCCACGAGAGGAACACCAGC
>JAJZJY010000805.1 GCA_021809885.1 Actinomycetes bacterium | reverse complement strand
GGGCGGGGGCCGATCTACTACGTGGTCGACCTGTCGACCACGGCCATCCTGGCGATCGCCGCCAACACCTCCTTCGGCGGCCTGCCGGTGCTGGCCAGCCTGCTCGCTCGGGACCACCTGCTCCCGCATGTGTTCGGCCTGCGCGGGGACCGCCCCGTCTACCGCTACGGCGTCGTGGCCCTCGCCGTGCTGGCCGGCGGGCTGCTCGTCGCCGTCAACGCCAACACCAACGCCCTCATCCCGCTGTTCGCGATCGGGGTGTTCACCGGCTTCACCCTCTCCCAGACCGGGCTGGTGCGCCACTGGGTCCACGAACGGCCGAGGCGCTGGTGGGCCCGAGCCGCGCTCAACGGGCTCGGCGCGCTGGTGACCGCGGTGGCGACGGTCGTCTTCGTCGTCACCAAGTTCGGCGCTGGCGCCTGGGCGGTGGTCATCGCCATCCCCGCCCTGATCCTGCTCTTCTCCCGCATCGACGCCTACTACCGAGACGTCGCCACCGAGATCGGCCTCGGCACGCTGCCCTCCATCCCCTCGGCGGAAAAGAGCCTTGTCGTCGTGGCGGTCACCGCCGTGTCGCAGATGACCGCCGCCGCCGCCCTCACCACCGCACTCTCGCTCGCCGACGAGGTGGTGGCGGTCAGCGTGCAGTTCGACGACGAGCAAGCGGCGTCCCTCCGAGACGACTGGGACCGCTGGAACCCCGGGGTGTCGCTCACGATCCTCCGTTCCCGTACTCGCTCGGTCACCAAGCCCATGCTCGCCCACCTGGACGACCTCCAGCGCCAACGCCACACCCAGCTGCTCGTCCTCATCCCCGAGGTCGACCCGAAGAAGTGGCGCCACCAACTGCTGCAGAACCAGCGGGGCATCATCCTCGCCAACGCGCTGCGCCGCCACAGCGACGTCGACGTCCTACGAGTGCCGTTCCGGCTCTCGGAGGCGTAGCAGGTGTAGGCGAGGCGGTGGTTGCCTGGCGCACCGGTCGCAGCGGCGCGCTGGAGCCCTCCACGGCCAACCCGCTCGAATGGCCGATTTCGGGGTGGGAGTGCTCCACCGAGACGAGCCGGGCAGGAGGGTACCGAGCGCGCCAAACCTCCCGATCTGGTCTTGGATGGAGCGCCTTCGGCGGCCGCGTCGGGCTGCTACGACGACCGCGGGACGCTCTGCGAACGCCGTGGCAGTTGGTCACCGAGCCGATCAGTCGTCGGGTGCGGCGACGCGCAGTTGCGAACTGGTGGCGCTGGGCGACACGGGTTGGCCTCGTTCGCTGTGCCGAGAGTCCGATGCCGCGCGCCTGTGCTCGTTCCGATTGCCTGTCACGTCATCGAGCGAAGCGAGTGACGCCAGTCCACGGAGCGTCCAGGGAGCCGGCTGTCTCGGCCACAGATCGCCGTCAAGGGGTGGACGGCAACAGCCCCCGTGGGCGCTGCACATGACACGAGGCGAGCGAGCTGTTGAGAAGGATCAGCTGGCGGCGCCACCAGCTGAGGCGGCTGTGTTGACCAGGCGGGTCTCTGCCCGGGTCTGGCGAACGAGCGTCGTAAGGCCGACGCCGACCACCGTGATGGTGACGAGGACGAGCGCGATGCCGAGGTGCGCCAGGTTGTGGACGTGGACACCGGTGGCGAGGCTGAGGCCCGCGACGTCCGGGAACAGGAGGCCGAACGTCCCTCCGGCAACGAAGGCGACGCCACCCCAGGTCAGCGTGTTGCCGGCGGTGCGGAGGGCGACGCGCCGGATCGCCTCGGGATCGAGCCCCCGCCGGGAGGCGACCAGGCCGAAGAGGCTTCCGGCCAGGATCTGGACCACCGTGGTGCCGAGCCCGAAGCAGGCGCCGGGGACCCAGCCCCAGACGGCGCTGTGCTCTGCGGGGGCGAGGACGGTGTAGACGATGATGGCGAATGCGCCGAACCCCCATCCCGCCACGAACCCGTGCACGGCTGGCATCCACGGCCGGGGGTCGTCCAAGTGGAGGTGCTGGGCGGCGCTGTCATCGTCGGTCGGGTGGCTCCGCAGCCGGGGGAGGTGGAGATGGACGGTCCGGCGTCGCCGGACGATGACGACGCCGGCCGCTGCCATCAGGGCGCCCACGACGAGGTAGACGGCGTAGTCGACCGAGGCGAACGTGAAGATGTGGGACAGGCCGAGGTAGGCGAGCTCGCTGGCGAGCGCCCGCTGCACGGTGAAGGCCAACGAGAAGGTGAGCGCGGCGCGTAGCCCCCGCCGGGTGGAGTAGCCGCCGATCGAGTAGCTGAAGGTGATCGGCCATGTGTGTTCGTCGGGGGTGACGCCGTGGACCATGCCGAGGATGAAGGCGGTGGCCACGATCGCGAACCCGGCGACATGGGTCGGGTTCCACAGGTTGATCGTCGCCAGCGCCCCGGTCACGAGTCGCTCCCGGCGGCTCGTGCCGCCGACCTCGGGCGCCCGTGCTGGGGCGCCACATGGGCCCCCCCGGCACAGGTGCCGCAGGTCCCCGACAGGACGAGCTGGTGACCCGAGATGAGGAACCCCGACCAGACGCGGACCTGGCTCGCCAGGTCGGCGACGATCGAGCAGGTGAGCGATTCCACCCGACCACAGGCGTCGCAGACGAGGTGGTCGTGGTGCTCGCTCGTCACCTCGTAGTGCCCACGGCCGTCGCCGAGCGGCACCCGGACGACGGTCCCGGCCCGCTCGAGCCCGCAGACGGCCCGGAACACCGAGGACTGATTGGGCGCAAGGCCCCGGCGTGCGAGGTCGTCCTGGAGCTCGTCGAGCGTCCAGCAGTGCCGGCCAGTGCGGCGCATGATCTCGAGCACCTGTTCGGCGATCAGCGAGCGGCGG
>JAJZJY010000804.1 GCA_021809885.1 Actinomycetes bacterium | reverse complement strand
CGGGCCGCCGCCCCGCCGGGCCGCTACGGCCGCTGGGCCGGAGGTGCTAGGCCAGCACGTCCCGGGTCGTGAAGCGGGCCCACGCCGCCGCTCCGAAGACCGCGACGTAGCCGGCTTGGAGAGCCAGGTCCTGGACGATGCCGCCCCAGGTCACGGGGGTGCGCAGGAGATCGCCGAACGCCAGCCAGTCGTGGCTGAACACCCACGGGTGGGCGAACGCCAGCTCGGGGACGTTGTCGACGATCAGGGCGGCCACGACGAGCCCGGCGGTGATCACCATGGCGCCGACGGGGCTGTTGACCAGCGTCGAGACGAACATGCCGATGGCGGCCAGCCCGAGGAGGGAGGCGCCGGCGACCACCGCGGCGAGCAGCGTGCGGCCGATGCCGTCGGCGAGCGGGATCGGCGTGCCGGACAGCCCGATCACCGGGCCCATCGGGAACAGCGCCGCCCCCGCTGCCAGGCCGCCGGCTGCGACGGAGAGGGCGGCCGCCCCGCAGTAGACGACCACGGTGACGGCCTTGACGGCGAGGAGCCTGACACGGCCGGCGGGGCGCACGAGCAAGTAGCGGAGGGTGCCGAGGCTCGCCTCCCCGGCGATCGTGTCGCCGGCGACGACGGCCACGGTGAACGGCAGCAGGAAGGGGACGCAGACGGTGAGGCCGGCGAGGGCGTCGAACACGCCGTTGCCGGCCACCTGGTCCAAGAAGCTCGGGCCGCGCCCGGCCGGGGGGCCGCCGGAGAGCTTCACGGCGACGGCGAGCAGTACCGGGATCAGGAACAGCACGACGAGCTGGACCCGCACGATGGTGCGGCGGAACAGCTGGTGCAGCTCAGCGCGCCACATCGAAGCCCTCCCCGGTGAGGGCGACGAACAGCTCCTCGAGGCTCGGGCGGTCCGTGGTCAGCATCGACACGGAGACGCCGCCTTGGACCAGCTCCCGGCAGCAGCGCGCCGCGTCGGCGCCGCCGGGGTGCATGCGGGCCGACACGTGCGCTCCTTCGACGCCGATGTCGTCGAGTCCGAGACCGCTCAGCACGGCGAGCGCCCGGCCCGGGTCGTCGACCTCGACGCGGAGCCGGGCATCGCCGGCGGAGCGCAGCTCGGCCAGCGTGCCCTGGGCCAGCAGCCGCCCGCCGGACATGACGCCGGCGTGGGTACAGACCTGCTCGACCTCCGACAGCAGGTGGCTGGAGAGGAACACCGTGGTGCCGTCGGAGGCGAGGTCACGCACCAGGTTGCGGATCTCGCGGGTGCCCTGCGGGTCCATGCCGTTGGTGGGCTCGTCGAGCACGAGCAGCCGCCTCGGGCGGAGCAGGGCGGCCGCCAGGCCGAGCCGCTGGCGCATGCCGAGGGAGTACGCCCGGTACTTCTTGCGGGCGGCGGCGGTCAGCCCGACGCGGCCGAGGGCGGTGTCGACGCGCTGGGCGCGGCTGGCGCGCTGCCCGTCGGCCCCGGCGGCGTCGAAGCGGGCGAGGTTGTCCCATCCCGACAGCCAGGGGTAGAAAGCCGGTCCCTCGACGAGGGCGCCAACCTGGGGGAGGGTTCGCTCCGAGGCTGCGGGCATGTCCCGTCCGAGCAGCGACCAGGAACCGGAGCTCGGGCTGATGAGGCCGAGGAGCATGCGGATGGTCGTCGTCTTGCCCGACCCGTTCGGCCCGAGGAAGCCGTAGACGCTGCCGGCCGGGACGCAGAGGTCCACCCCGTCCACGGCAGCGACGTCACCGAAGCGCTTGGTGAGACCCTCGGTGGCGATGGCTGGCGCGGTGGCGCTCAGGGTCAGGCTCTGGTCGAGCATCCGGCGAGGGAGGCCGCGTCCGCCTCGAGCACGGCGGGCGGCACGAACCCGACGAGGGCGTAGCCGTCGGGAAAGAACAGCACGTCGAGAAGCGACGAGCGCAGCAGCCGCCCGCTGGTCACCGGGGTGGCCGCCGCCTCCAGGGCGGCGACGGCGGGCGAGCGCGCCGGCAGCTTCACCAAAGCGAACGTCGACCACCCGCTGCCGAACAGGCGCGGCGGCGAGGCGGAGGCGATCCCGGGCAGCGCGGTGGTGGGGGTGAGCGGCGCGTAGGCGTACCAGCCGGCATGGCCGGTGGCGTTGACGAAGCCGCGCGAGGTGAGGATCTTGGTGGTGGTGGTCCGTCCCCGGGGCGGGGCGAACACGCTCTGCGCCGGAGCGGCGAAGCGCACCCAGGTGAAGCCGACCTGCAGGGCGGGTCGGGCCTGGCCGGCGGCGGCCACGGTCACCTGGAGGACGGCGCCGTTGGTGGGGTCGACCGGTATGTCCACGGCGGAGACCGTCGAGGTCGCCGGGTCGGCCGGCGACAGCTGCAGCACCTGCGCAGCGACGCCGGCCACGTAGGTCGGCGTGCCGACGGACACGTCCGTCCCGGCCGCCTGGAGCCGGCGCACGAACCCTGCGGCGAGGGTCTGGGGGTCGACCGGCGAGGCGGAGGGGGGGCTCCCCGGCGTGGGGACCAGCAGCCGGGTGACGTGCTGGGTGGCGCTGTTCCACAGCCAGACCTCCGAGCCGACACGCAGCACGTCGCTCTCGGCCAGGCTGGTCGAGGCGGCGATCCGCTCCTCGCTGCCGTTCACCCAGACGCTGAAGGTCTGGGGGGTGGTGAGCAGCGACGTCGGATCGAAGGCGCCGGCGGCCGGGAGCCCCTGGCCGCCGCCCTGGAGGGAGCTGAGCGACGGTAGGCCGAGGTCGGGCGTCCAGGCGACGCCCCCCGACAGGGGCGTGGACCGGTGGGCGAGCACCGCTGCGATCAGCTGCGCCGGCGTCTCGGGGGCGAGGCGGGGCCGGGACCCGGCGGCGAGGGCG
>JAJZJY010000803.1 GCA_021809885.1 Actinomycetes bacterium | reverse complement strand
CACGCCGGCAGGCAGGTCCCCCTCCACCTCCAGGCGGCCGCCCCGGGCGATCAGCGTGGCGCTCGGCTGCAGGCCGATGAACGACCAGCGCCCCCACGGGCCGGCGTGCTCGACAGACTCGAGCAGGAACGCCCGGTGGTCGCCGGCGGCGAGGCGCGCGAACGCGGCGACCGGCGTCGTCAGGTCGGCGAGCACCTCCCGCCAGACGGGGACGACCGTCCAGCGGCCGGCGAGGGCGACGAACTCGTCGCGCGTCGGGCGGATCACGCCGGCAGGGCGCCGGCCGCGCCGGCGCGGCCGAAGGCCCGGCTGAAGCACGACCGGGCGCCGGTGTGGCAGGCACCCGCACCCTCCTGTTCGACGACCAGCAGGAGGGTGTCGCCGTCGCAGTCGTAGTAGGCCTCGCGCACCCACTGCCGGTCCCCGGAGGTGTCCCCCTTCCGCCAGCGCTCCCGCCGGCTCCTAGACCAGAACACGGCCCGCCCGGTGTCGAGCGTCTCCCGCAACGTCTCGACGTTGCTCCATGCCAGCATCAAGACGGCGCCGCTTCCCTGCTCCTGGACGATGACCGGCACCAGGCCGTCGGCGTTCCAGCGCACGTCGGCGAGCTGCTCGGGAGTCCAGGCGATACTGGTGGTGGCCGGCGGCATGCCGCCAGGTTACGGGCTCCCGCTCCGCGTTCCAGCAAGTTCCCTTTCAGTTGCACCCTTTCAGTCGCACCCGTCACTTGCACCCTTCGGTTGCAGCGCCGGCGCCGGCGGCTCCCCGCAACCGGCGGCTCGCTCAGCCTGCTGCTCCTACAGGTACAGGCCGGTGCCGTCGGCGACACGCTCCGATGCCACGGCGTGGATGTCGCGCTCACGGAGGATCAGGTAGTCGTCTCCCTGGACCTCGACTTCGAATCGATCCTCAGGGTTGAACAGCACCTGATCGCAGGCCTTGACAGCACGCACGTGGGGCCCCACGGCTACCACCTCCGCCCACGCCAGCCGGCGGGCGACCTGGGCGGTGGCAGGGATCAGGATGCCGGCACGGGACTTGCGCTCGCCGTCGCCATGAGGGATCTGCACCAGCACCCGATCAGCGAGCATCTGGATCGCCTGCTTGGGGCTCTCCGCCATCCCTGCGACGGTAGTCGGCGCCGGGGGCTACCTGTCGTTTGCCGTGCCGGCCCGGAGCGCAACGCCGGCCCGGAGCGCAACGCCGGCCCGGAGCGCAACGCCGGCCCGGAGCGCAACGCCGGCCCGGAGCGCAACGCCGGCCCGGAGCCAGCGCCTCGTGCGCAGCCGCCGGCTCGGTGCACAGAGGCCAGTAGGCGGTCCCGAAATCCCCGAGGCGCGCTCAATGCACCGAGGTGAGGGCACTCCGGTAGAGGTCGCGGTAGGTGGGGACGCCGTTGACCGCCTCAGCGAAGAGGACTGCCCGCACCACCGCCCGCGCCACCGCGTCAGCTCCGGCGGCCATCAGCCCGCCCAGGGCAGCCGGGTGGGCGGTGCCGGCGCGCTGGAGGAGGGAGGATGTCGCCTGGGGAGACGCCAGCGGCGTGGAGCGGGTGGCGACGGCGAATACGACGTCGCCGTCGGTCAGTCCGTGGGCCGGGTGCACGGCGCGCGCGAGGCCGTCGTGGGCGGCCATGGCCAGGCGCGTGCATTGGGGCTGGGAGACCTCGGCATCGGTCGCGACGACCACCAGCACCGTGTTACCGACGCGAGGTGACACCCCGGAGAGGCGCGCCGCGGCGCCGGCGACGTCCGACGCCTCCGGCCGGCGAAGGTCTCCGAGGCCGCTCATGTCGCCGGGCAGCAGGAACGACGCTGCCCGCAGCTCGCCGGTGGCAAGATCGATCGGGCTGCCGGCGGAGTTGACGGCGACGAGCGCAGCGACCGTGACGCCACCCTCGAGCACGACGCTCGCCGAGCCGATCCCTCCCTTCAGCCCACCGGCCCGTGCACCCGCCCCCGCCCCGACGCTCCCCAGTGCCACCGGCCCCAACCCGCCCGGCCGGGCAGCCGCCTCGGCGGCGGACCGTCCGAAGGCGACGTCGGGGCGGCAGTCGAACGCCCCGGGCCGGAGGTCGTAGAGACCGGCGGCAGGCACGATCGGTGCCACCTCCCCCGCGTTGGGGCCGACAGGGAGGCCGACTCCGCGCTCTCCCAGCCAGTCCGTGACCCCGGTCGCCGCCGCCAGGCCGTAGACGCTGCCGCCCGAGAGGCAGATGGCATGCACGACTTCGACGAGGGTCCCGGGAGCGAGGGCGTCGGTCTCCCGGGTGCAAGGCCCTCCCCCACGGACGTCGACCCCACCGACCGTCCCCGGCGGCGAGAGCACGACAGTGGTCCCAGTGAGCCATCCCTCCCCGACCCGCTGGTAGTGGCCGACGCGGATACCGGCCACGTCGGTGAGGTCGTTGTGCCGGCCGGCCATCCCCACCCGCGCCCCGGTCACACCCGCGCCCCGGTCACACCCGCGCCCCGGTCACACCCGCGCCCCGCCCACACCCGCGCCCCGCTCACACTGGCACCGGCCTGACGGTCACGCCGGCCGCCGCCAGCCTGGCCTTGGCCTCGGCCACGGTGGCCTCCCCGAAGTGGAAGATCGAAGCGGCGAGGACGGCATCGGCACCGCCGTCCACGGCGCCGGCGACGAGATCGTCCAGGCATCCCACGCCCCCGCTGGCGACGACCGGGATCCCGACGTGGTCGGCCACGGTGCGGGTCAGCTCCAGGTCGTAGCCGTCGCGGGTGCCATCCCGGTCCATCGAGTTGACGACGACCTCCCCGGCTCCCAGCCGCTCGCACGCCTCGACCCACGCCAGGGCATCGAGGCCGGTGG
>JAJZJY010000802.1 GCA_021809885.1 Actinomycetes bacterium | reverse complement strand
ACCACACGGTGAGCGGCGTCCGGGTCCGGTCGAAGATCGTCCCGGCGGTCACCGACGTACGGCGGCTGCATGCAGCACACTCGATCCGTCCATCGCTCAGCCGCCATCCCTCGTCATGAGCGCACTTGTCGCGCATGAAGCCGTTCCGCCACCCGAGCCACGCCAGGTAGTCGAGGTGGTTTGCCGCGTCCGTGCCGAACCACGACCGCAGCTCACCGACCGCGGGTAATGAGTGCCACCTCGACCCTGGCCCTCTCGTGAGGTTGATCCGGTTGGATGGAGAACCCTAAGTGCGAAGACGACGACACGACATGGGCCTTCGTCTCTTCGTGGATGGGATCGCTCACCTCTGCGGGACGGCGCGGCGCGAGCGTCGTGTCGTCGTCGGCCCACCCCCCGGCGGGGAGTCGTTCCAGGAAACCGCAACCCGCGACGGAGACCGGGTGGGGAAGGACGTCGCGTAGGCCAGCCGCGAAAAGGGAACGATCGAACACTCGCCGCGAAATGCTGGGACATCCCTTCCTATATCACCCGGCCGGGTGATGACAACCCACCAGTCAGCGCTCCATCCTTTGTGGAAGCCGAAAGGGACTAGGGATGTTTCTTTTATCGCGTGGAATGCACTGTGGCGTCGAGCGACGTCGCGGTTCTTCACCCGACGCTGACTCCCCAGCTCACGCTCACCACCTGTACTTCGGCCTTCAGCGCCGCTCAACGCATGGTGGTCGAGGCCAGCCTGGTGTTTGCCACCCCCAGCTCACCACATCCCCCCCGACGCAGGGACGCTCGACTCGGAACCGACCGGACGTAGCGGTCAGCCAAATCACCGGCTCGCAGGGTGACTAGGTACCCGCCGCCTCGTGGGGTGCGGTCTTCGCCGCCGCCATCGGTGCCACCTGGGTTGGAGTCTGCAGGCTCCGGCCACGTCGGCGGCAGCGGCCCGCATATGTGGTGGGGGGCGCCCTCTTGCTCGTGGCGCTGTGGCTCTTCTTCGGCACCGTGGGCCCGTTGCTCCCGGCGGGGTTCTGACGGGTGTTCGAGCGTGCGCAGACGAGCAGGACGGCGGGTTCGCATGTGAAACCGACCATCAGCGCGAAGCACCAGGAGCCTGACGGCTACGCAGCGGCGAATCCTCCCAACCGGAGCCGACTGATCGCTCGACTCGGTGAGCTCCTTGCATCCCCCCGCCACCAGAACATCATCGTGCTCTTGGTCCACCTCGACCAGGTTGCCTTGGTCGCTCAGGCCTATGGCCACACCGTCGCCGACGGATTGCTTCTCGCGGTGGCAGCCCGTTTGCGCTCCGCGCTGAGCGAAGATGAATGGCTCACAACCTTCGACCGGGACCGGATCGTCATCGTCTGTGCGTCGACCAGCGGACTCGACGCCGCTCACGCGCTTGCAGAACGCATCCGAAAGGAGGAACTCGCCGAACCGTTCAGGGTGGATCACAAGGCTGGTGGTGACGGCATCGTTGTCACCGCTGCGATCGGCATCGCGACAGTTGAGGCATCCGGCAACGACCCCGAGAGACTGCTCGCCGACGCAGACCTCGCACTTGATGAGGCCCAGCGTGAGGCCGGCGATCGGGTCGCGCAGTTCGCCCCGACCCAGCGAGACGGAGCCCTGGCGCGGGTGATCCTGCCGGCAGCCATTCACCGGGGTCTCGATCGGGGCGAGTTCGCCGTGCACTACCAGCCCGTGGTCAACTTGGAGAAGGATGCCTGCACCGGGGCTGAGGCACTGGTGCGTTGGGACCATCCCGAACGAGGACTCGTTGGACCCGAGCTGTTCATCGAGGCAGCCGAGTCGACTGGGTCGGTCCGTGCGCTCAGCACCTGGGTGCTACGGGAAGCGTGCCGTAGTGCGGCGAGCTGGCCTCGCCCGGCGTCTCATGAGCCTCTGGGGGTCGCAGTCAACCTGTCGGCTTGCCAGCTCGAAGACCCAGGCTTCGCCAAGCTCGTAGGCGACACGCTCAGCGATACCGGTCTGGAGCCCGAACGCGTCACCTTGGAGGTGACGGAGCGGATCATGGTGCGCCACCCCGAAATCGCTGCCCGGCGACTTGCCGAGGTGCGGTCCCTCGGGGTCCGCATCGCAATCGACGACTTCGGCACTGGCTACTCCTGCCTCAGGACCCTGAAGAACCTTCCCCTCGACATCATCAAGGTCGACCGCTCCTTCGTGGCCGGGCTGTGCGTCGACCCCGTCGACCGGGCAATCGTGAAAGCGGTCGTCGCGCTCGCCCAGGCGCTCCACCTAGACGTCATCGCCGAGGGGGTCGAAACGGTCGACCAAGCAACCGAGCTGCTCCGCCTCGGTTGCTTCCACATCCAAGGCTACCTGTGTGGCCGCCCTCGACCTGGGGCTCCACACTCCACGTCCTGGAGCAAAGGAGGGCGGGACTGCCGCGATTACCAGCGAGGCGGCCGCACTCCCGCCAGCTCCGCCACCGGTCTGTCGCGCACGGCGCCCCAACTTCAAGCGCAGGTAAAGGTCATCGCCGAGCCGGACAACGACGACGACTTGCGAGCATTTGCAGCGTGGCGGGGCCAGTTCGGCGGCGACGAGGTCACTGTCGACGAAGTGAACCGGTTCCGCGAGCAGTTCTGCGGTCACTGGGACAGCCGCAGGGATTACGCGCAGGGCTGTGCCGAGGGGACCGTGGCCCGGCCGCCCTGCACTCACATCGACTGGGGCGGAGCGGTAGACGATCTGTTCATGTACCTGCGCACAGAGAGAGCGCCCGACGGCGGCATCTATGTATTCGACCCGGACCGATAGCAGCAGCGTGGCCCTGCGCCACACGAGGGGCCGACCATCCATCCCTATTCCCCT
>JAJZJY010000027.1 GCA_021809885.1 Actinomycetes bacterium | reverse complement strand
CCGGGCGGAGGCCGCGCAGCTGCAGCGGCACGCCCGCCGAGGCGGCGACCGCCCGGAGCCGCCGCCGGTCGACGAAGAGCGCCGGGTCGTGGATGCCGGCCGGCGCCGCGCCCGGGAGGCGCTCGGCGACCTCGACAGCGAGCAAGGCAGCAAGCCGGGTACCAGCGATCGTGTCGACCACGAGGTGGCCACCGGGGCGCAGGAGACGGCAGGCTTCGCGCACGACGGCGTCGGCGTCGGCCACGTGCTCGAGGATCTCACCCGCACACACGACGTCGGCCACACCGCTGCGCAGCGGTGCCCGGCCGGCGTCCCCGCGCACGGCCCGCACCCCATGAGCAGCTGCCACCGCCAGTGCGGAAGCGGTGACGTCGACGCCGAGGTGGTCGTATCCGAGGCGGGCGGCGTGGGGCGCCATGAGCCCACCCCCGCAGCCCAGGTCGACGAGCAGCGCACCACGCCGGTCGGCGGGCGGCACCAGCGCCGCCCTCGCCTCCGCGATCCACTGGAGCATGGCGAGAGCACCGCGGGGTTTCCACCACTCACCGATGAGGTCGTCGTATTGGGCGGGGTCGTTGCGGGCCCGAGCGGTGGCCACCCGCCGTACGGTATTCGCCGTGCGGCACCTGCTCCGCGCCAGCCACCCGGAGCCGACGGTGGCCGTGACCGCCATCGCCTCCGCGCTGGCGGCGGCAACCGGCCGCTCCGGCGCCGGTGTCGTGACCGTCGCCGCCGCTGTGCTGGCCGGCCAGTTGTCCGTCGGTTGGCACAACGACTGGTTGGACGCGCCTCGCGATCGGCAGGCGCGGCGCCACGACAAGCCCCTCGTCACCACGACACTGCGCCGGCACACCGTCGGTGCAGCCGCTGTCACCGCCCTGGCGGCGTGCGTCCCGCTGTCGCTCCTCTCGGGGTGGCGGGCCGCCGCCGCGCACCTGGCGGCCGTCGCGCTGGCGTGGGGTTACAACGCCCGGCTCAAGTCCACGGTGCTCTCGTGGGTCCCCTACGCCACGAGCTTCCCCCTGCTGGTGGCGTTCGTCACCCTCGGGCTGCCGTCGCACCGCTGGCCCGCATGGTGGGCGCTCGCAGCTGCCGCCCTTCTCGGCGTCGGCGCCCACCTGGCCAACGTTGTTCCCGACCTGGAGGCCGATGCCCGGGCTGGGCTGCACGGCCTACCACACCGCCTCGGATCCGAGCGCAGCGCCGTAGGAGCGGCCGGGCTGCTGCTCGGTGCATCGGTGGTCGTCGCCGTCGGACCCGGCCACCCCGGCTGGACGGCCGCAGGGCTGCCGGTCGCCGCCGCCATCATTGCGGCGGCCCTCGCCACCCGCCGACGGGCACCGGTATGGCTGTTCCGGGCTGCCATGCTCGTCGCCGTGGTCGACGTCGCCATGCTCGTCAGCCGCGGGCGGCGCCTGTGACGGTACCGTCCCGGTCATGGTTGACGTCCGGCCGCCGCTCCCGCCGGGCGACTGGGTCGCCATCCCCCGCCGGGGCAGGGCGTGGCTGTGGGACAGCGGCCCGCGCCCGGGCGCACCGACGGTGGTCCTCCTCCACGGCTGGACTTCCACCGCCGCCCTGACCTGGTGCCGCTGCTTCCGGCCGCTCGCCCGCGAGGCACGGGTCGTCGCCATCGACCACCGCGGGCACGGTAGGGGCATCCGCTCGCTCGAGCCGTTCACGCTCGAGGACTGCGCCGACGACGTGGCCGCCCTGGTGGATCTCCTCGACGCCGGCCCGGTCGTCGCCGCCGGCTACTCCATGGGCGGACCGGTCGCCCAGCTCCTGTGGCGCCGCCACCCCGACGTCGTGCGCGGCCTGGTCCTCTGCGCCACCGCCGCCCGGCTCGGCGCCGGCACGCTCCCGCCTGCCGCCACACAGGCCCTCGGCATCGGCCTGTCGCTGGCCCTCGCCACGGTGCCGGCCGCCGTGCGGGACGAAGGCATGCGCCGCCTGCGCCGCTCCGCCAGCGGGCCCCACCCCGTCGCGCCATGGGTGGCGGCAGAGAGCTCCTACGGGAACCCCGTCGCCTACGTGCAGGCCGGCGCAGCCACAGCCGCCTACGACGCGACCCGCTGGATCTCGCGGGTCGACTGCCCGACAGCTGTCGTGGTCACGACCGAGGATCGCACTGTCCCACCGCTGCGCCAGCGCGCCCTCGCCAGCGCCATCCCGGGAGCCCGGGTCTTCGAGTTGGACGCCAGCCACCGCGCCTGCGTCGAGTCCGCCGACCGCTTCGTGCCGGCCCTGCTCGGAGCGGTCCGCCACGCCGCCGGCGACTGAAGGTCACTCGCCATGGGCGACCACCCCGCCGGCCGGAACCAGGAGAGGCACCGTGCACCATCCAACGCGCCGTTTCGCCCACCTACACAGACGAGATGTCACCGGCACACGCACCCAACTGGACGCCTCAGCCATCCGCCACCAAGTCCTCGCCCCGGGGCGTCACAGCCAGCCCGTCGTGACCGCTGACGGCACCGTCCGTTGCGGCGAATCGCGCTGGCAAGACCGACCGGGGAGCCAAGTAGGCAGCGGGGCAGGAGGCATCCTCCAGGAAGGAGACCAACAGACCGTGTAGTTCGCCCACGACCTCCGGATGAGCCTCGGCAACATCGGTCATTTGTGCGGGATCGTGCCAGAGGTCATAGAGCTCAACGGGATCCTCTCCGCTCGAGTACAGCATCGACCATCGGTCGGTCGTGACGGTCATGGGCATGAATCCGCTGAATGCTCGCTCCGCAGAATCCACCGATCGGGTCCGCTCACCCGGCAGATGCATCGGCCAGGAAGTGACGGTGAATGTTCGAGGAGCATGCAGCCCGGTCCCCTCCGGTGCGAGGAGGGACCTTCCTTCACCCAACGGCTCCGCACCCACAATGTCGCGCACCGTCGCTCCGACGTCGGCGATGCAGGCCATTCCGTCGATCTCTCCTGGATCGATGCCGGGGGCGCGCACGACGAGGGGGATGTGGCACACCTCCTCGTAGAGGGGGGAGTGGCCCATCTCCCCGACCGCGCTCCGCTCCTCTGTCACCGGTCCGATCCGCCAGCCGATCGACTTACCGAAGTATCCGTGCTCGCCGAAGTAGAACCCGTGGTCTGTCAGGAAGAAGACCACCGTGTTGTCACGGAACCCGAAGACATCCAATCGTCCGAGAAGGTGGCCGATCCAGTGGTCGACCATCTTCGTCTTGCCCAGGTAGGCGGCACGGCCGAGCGCCACGTCCTCGGCCGCCGCTCCCGCAGCGCCCAACTTGGCATATGCCGGGTACGGAACCTCCTGTTGCTCGTACTCGCTGCTGAACTCACGCACGTAGTACGGGGGGGCGTCCCACGGCTCATGGGGATCCCAGGTGTCCGCTACGAGCAGGAAGGGCGTCGGCCTCTTCCGGCCTGCCTGTCGCTCCATCCACTCCGCCGCCAGTCGCATGGTGGCAGGAGCGCAGTGGTCAGCTTCCGTCCGCCGCAACCCGACGACGTCCGCTGCGCTGTCTGGGTGCAGCCGGTCGGGCTGCCCGCGAACCCAGATGTAGTCACTGAAACCGCGGTCGTAGCCAAAACCGGACCGCATCAGGAACGGAACGTCTGTGACGCACATCGTCTTGTACCCGGATTCCGTCGCTACCTCGGCAACAGTGCCCCAGGACTGCTCGAGCGGTCCCCAACCCTGCCTGGTGAAGGCGATCCTGCCGGTAAGCAGGTCGGCGCGCGCCGGCACGGTGGGAAACGAGCAGCTGTAGAACCTCTTGAATACCGTTCCCTCCGTCGCAAACCGGTTCAGCGCCGGCGTCCGGTTGGGTTCCCCGCCGTAACACGCCATATTGTCGCGACGGAAGGTGTCACTCACTATGATCAAGATGTTCGGACGCCCGTCGGCAGTATCGAACACCCGCGACTTCAAGGACATGTCAACCTCCTCATTACGAACGCCTCTGGACGCCCCTACGCCATTCCCGGAAACCCGACTCAACCCGGTTCCCGCCTCCGCTGCCACGCGCTAGTAGCGCGCTGATGCGCCGACATACCGCCGCAGCAGCGTCCGGCCGAGCAACCTCCACAGCCGATCCGTGACCACACCGAGTATACCGAGCGTGACGACACCGACGAACATCCAAGAGATCTGGAAATACAGCCGCGCCGTCCAGATGAGATAGCCCAATCCCGAGTTCGCCGCGATGATCTCCACCGCGATGATGACCAAGAAGGCATTTGCCATTCCCAATCGCATGGCGGTATAGACGTGAGGCATCGCTGCCGGGACACGAACCCGCCAGAACAACGCTAATCCCGACGATCCCAGGCACTTGGCGGCAGCCACTTTGTCGTCGGAGATGGCGGCTACGCCCGTCGCCGTGGTGACTGTCACGAGGAAGGCCACCGCATACATGATCAGGAGGATCTTCGACTCCTCGCCCACGCCGAACCAGACCATGAACAGTGACACCAGGGCCAGCGCCGGGATGAACCGAAGGAAGTGGACGAACGGGTCGAGCACGGCCTTCGCGACGCGAGAGGTGCCGAGGAGGAAGCCGACAGGTGCTCCGACCAGGGAGCCCAACAGCCAACCGGACAGGATCCGGAACAAGCTGATTCCTGTGTCCTGCTCCAGCTGGCCGTTGGCCAGGAGGTGCTGGAAGGCCTGCACGATCGAGCTCGGCGACGGAAGGAAGAACGGCGATATCAGATAGGTGGACGCAAGTTGCCATGCTCCGATCACGACGACCACGCTCCCGAGGGACAGCGCCACCAGCGAGTGCCGCACCAACCAGGAGCTGGGCCGAGGCGACACCTCCTCCGGCTTGCTCGTGGCCTCTGCCCGCGCTTCGTGGTCGATGCGGATCACAGCTCCGTGCCCACTTCCTCCGAGATCGCTCGGTCGACCTTCCGGAAGAGCTCGACGAACGTCGGCCCGAACTCGTCCCGGGGATACGGGAGCGGGCACTCCAGAACCTGCAATACGCGGGCAGGGGCGCGGCTCACCACGATGATCCGCTGGCCGAGGAGCACCGCCTCGCGGATGTCGTGAGTCACGTAGAGGAAGGTGGTCCGGGCGGTCTGCCAGATCCGCACGAGCTCCCGTAGGAGGATCCGGCGCGTCTGCGCGTCGAGGGCGGCGAGAGGCTCGTCCATCAGGAGCAGCTTCGGCTCCACGGCCAGGGCCCTGGCGATCTGCAGTCGCTGTTGCATGCCTCCGGACAGCTCATGGGGGAACTTCCCCGCATGGTCGCCGAGCCCGACGAGCTGCAGGGCGGCCGTGGCGCGAGCCTCTCGTGGCTTGCGGCCCACACCCATGGCCCGCAGTCCGAACTCCACGTTCTGCCTGGCCGTCAGCCATTCGAACAGCGCGGCCTCGCTCGACTGGAAGACCATCACCCGCTCGGGTCCGGGTCCGCGAACCGGTTGCCCGGCGAAGGTCACAGCGCCTTCCGAGGGCTGCAGGATGCCCGCAGCCAGCCGCAGGAGCGTCGTCTTCCCGCTGCCACTCGGCCCCACGATCGTTACGAACTCCCCCATCCGAACATCCAGGCAGAAGTCTCGGAGGACCCAGGTCAGGTGACCCCGCCCGTCCTGGAACTGCTTCCCGACTCTCTCGAGCTCGACCAGAGGGGCGCCGGAGCCTTCTCTGCCGTGCTCGACCGAGCCATCTTCCACCACTGCTGACGGTCTCGGGCTCACGACGCCTTAGCTCTTGGCCGCAGCATCGATCGCGGCCGTGTTGATATTCGTAGCCGTGGAGGGCAGTGTGTTCGTGAGGTGCTGCTCCAGCAGCACCTTTGAGATCGACTTGAACGCACTGAGATCCGAGCTCGACCAGCTGACGGTGTAGTCCTCACCCTTCATGCTGGAGTAGAGAGAGCTGGGCGGCGCTCCCACGAACTTCCCCACGATCTTGGCTGCCTGCTGCATGTTGGGCAGCATCCAGGCGTTCGCCTCGCGTAGGGCCTGAAGAGCTCTCACCACGACTCCCTCGTTGTGCGCCAGATAGTTCCGGCTCACCACGATGTACGCCGGCTCGATCGCAGACTTCAACTCGTCGGGGTAGATCGAGACCCCGGGGATCGCCTTCGCCTGGGCAATCCCCTGTTCGTACACCAACGCCGCCGATATCTCTCCTGCCCGGAGTGCCGAGATCTCTCCGAACTGGTCGGAGAACGAGACGGTCTTGACCTTCGAGAAGGAGAACCCATACGCCTTGAGCAGCGCCGACGTCTGGTAGACTTGGTCCGTGCCCGTCTCCAGCCCCCACGTGGCCTTGTCGAGCTGGTGGGGATAGGCGATGTTGCTCCGCAGAGCAAGGGAATAGAAGCCCGGCGCAGGATGCATGTCGGCGGCCACGATGACCAGGGCGTGGCTCTTCAGATAGGTCAGAGTGGGGAATGCCAGAGCGGCTGCGAAATCGGCGCGACCCGTGAGCGCGGCCTCCAGGGTGGCCACACCTGTGGAATAGTTGGTGACCGTAGCCTTGATGCCGTGGCCAGCGAAGTAACCCCTGGCATTGGCCACGATGGCCTGGCCGAAGAGATCCTCGCTGACCGCGAAGGTCGCAGGGGCCGGGTGGGACTTGGCGGGCGCCGACGTCGAGGTCCCGCACGCGCTCACAAGGAGGGCAAATACTCCCACGAGCGCCAGGCTCGCGGCGCGACCTCGCTTCCTGAGCGAGAGCACTCCCGTGCCGCGTTCCCCTGTCCCGTGCGACGCGGTTTGGGTTGGAATCGGTCTTGGATGCATGTCAGCTCTCCTCCAATTGCAACTAGTCGTTCTGCTGCCTGTCTGTGACCGTGGACGAGGCACGCCGCAGGGTGGTGTACGCGAAACGCTTCGGATGGGAGAGCCCTACCGTGTGAATGACTGGCCGCGCAGGACTCGAGGCAAAGGCGGTCTGACGAATCCGCAGCAGGACTGTCCCTCGAGATGTGCGCAGCTGCGAAGCCACCCCGGCGCTGGGCCGCGCGGGCTCGAGCGTGGTGACCGCATGCGTCACCGTGACTCCGTACTCGCGAGCGAGCAACGGCAGGAGATCCTGGGTGACCGTGCTCGCGTCGAACGACTTGCCGTTGAGCACATCGGGTACGAAGTCCTGCACGTGGAGGGCACGCTCGCCGTCGACGACGTACACGCGGCCGATGGACCAGATCGGGTGACTGGCGGGCACCTCGAGCATCTCGTGGGCTGCCGAGGGGCCGGACTTCCGGCAGACCTCCACGACCTCCACCTCGCAGGAGTGCCCGTGGCGGGTGATGATCTCGCTCAGCGGCGCCAGTTCCTCGAGCCGGGCGACCATGTGGGTCTTTGCAGGCGCCACAAAGGTCCCATCCCCCCACCGACGCTCGACCACTCCCTCGGCAGCCAGTTTGGCGAGCGCCTCCCGGACGGAAGCGCGACTCACGCCCAGCTTCTTGCTCAGCTCCACCTCCGACGCCAACCGATCCCCCGGCTGATGCGATGTGAGGATGTTCCTGAGGAGCTCCTCGCGGGCCAAATCGGTCCGCCTCCGTAGCGCTGAGTCCGGCTGCAGCGAGTGGACAGACATCCGACCTCTCCTCCCTTGGAACGGACCCTAACCCCATGGCGCGCCGTCGTCAAGCCTCTCCCTGCCTTTGTTTCTGCGCTAGCGGGAAGACCCGGTCCTAGTGCCCCCCTGCTGAATGGCCTTCAGTCGCCCGCCAGCAGGCGCTCGACCGCCCGGGCGGCCACGACCACGGCGGCGCCATACCGGCGACCCGGCTGGCGGCTGGTGCGCTCGATCGGCCCGGACACCGACACGGCGGCCACCACGGTGCCGTCGAGAACCACCGGTGCGGAGACCGATGCCACGCCCCGCTCACGCTCCTCCACACTCTCGGCCCAGCCCCGTCGCTGCGGGCTGGCGCCGGCGGCGAGGACCTTGCCCGCTGACCCTCTGTCCATCGGCAGGGACGCCCCCACCGGCACGATCGTCCGCAACCCGTGCGGTGACTCCAGCGACACCACGCACACCCTCCGGTCCCCCGCCGGGACGTAGAGCTGGGTGCTCTCACCCGTGCGGTCGCGCAGCTCCGCCAGGGCAGGCCCGGCCGCCTCGGCGAGGCTCCGAGCGCCCCGTCCGGCTTCCCGACCGAGCGCCGCCAGCCGGGGGCCAAGCAGGAACCGCCCCGCGGCATCGCGGTCGACCAGGCCGTGGCGCTCCAAGGCGAGAGCGAGGCGATGGGCGGTCGCCCGCGGCATCGCTGTGGACGACGCCAACTCCGACAGCGAGCACGGCGCGCGCTCCAGGGTGTCGAGGATGGCGACGGCCTTGTCGACCACGCCCACCCCGCTGCGGATCGTCCCGTCTAGACTTGCTCCCACGAAGCGGGATTCTATCTCAGAAAGTGAGACGGCGGAGTGACTGTGGGACAGCGGAGTGACTGATCGCCGCACGCTGGCCGAAAAGGTGTGGCAACGCCACGTCGTGCGGGCCACCCCGGGCGAGCCGGACCTCCTCTACATCGACCTGCACCTCGTCCACGAGGTCACCTCGCCGCAGGCGTTCGACGGGCTCCGCCTGGCCGGCCGGCGCGTGCGCCGCCCGGACCTCACCGTCGCCACGGCCGACCACAACGTGCCGACCACCCCGGGACCCGTCGAGGACCCCGTCTCCGCCACGCAACTGGACGTGCTGACCCGCAACTGCGACGAATCCGGCATCCGGCTGTTCCCGATGGGCGATCCCCGCCAGGGGATCGTCCACGTGATCGGACCGGAGCTCGGCCTCACCCAGCCGGGGATGACGATCGTGTGCGGGGACTCCCACACGTCGACGCACGGCGCGCTCGGGGCCCTGGCGTTCGGCATCGGCACCAGCGAGGTCGAGCACGTCCTTGCCACCCAGACCCTGCCCCAGCAGCGCCCCAGGACGATGGAGGTCGAGGTGGAGGGCGACCCGCCCCCCGGCGTCAGCGCCAAGGACCTCGTCCTGGCGGTCATCGGCAACATCGGCACCGGCGGCGGTATCGGCCACGTGATCGAGTACCGGGGCTCCGCCATCCGCGACCTGTCCATGGAAGGCCGGATGACCGTCTGCAACATGTCCATCGAGGCCGGTGCCCGGGCGGGGATGGTCGCGCCGGACGACACGACCTTCGCCTACCTGGAGGGCCGCCCGTACGCGCCCCGGGGTTCCGACTGGGAGAAGGCCCTGGACGACTGGCGCTCGCTCACCACGGACGACGGCGCCGCCTTCGATCGGACCGTGCAGATCGACGCCAGCTCCGTGCGACCTCACGTCACGTGGGGTACCAACCCGGCCCAGGTGGTGACCGTCGACGGCGCCGTCCCCGACCCGGACGCCTTCGACGATCCGGGCGCGGCGGAGGCGGCACGGCGTGCCCTGGCCTACATGGGCCTCAGCGCCGGCACACCGATGCGCGACGTGCCGGTCGACACCGTGTTCATCGGTTCGTGCACCAACTCGCGCCTCGAGGACCTCCGCGCCGCCGCGGCGGTCCTCGAAGGCCGGCACGTCGCCGCCGGCGTGCGCGCCCTCGCCGTGCCCGGCAGCGGGCCTGTGAGAGCCCAGGCCGAGGCGGAGGGCCTGGACCGGCTGTTCACGGCCGCCGGGTTCGAGTGGCGCCTGCCGGGCTGCTCGATGTGCCTGGCGATGAACCCGGACAAGCTCGCCCCCGGGGAGCGGTCGGCGTCGACGTCCAACCGCAACTTCGAGGGCCGCCAGGGAAGGGGGGGGAGGACACACCTCGTCTCACCCGCCGTGGCGGCCGCCACCGCCGTCGCCGGGCACTTCGCCACTCCGACCGACCTCGGCTGAACCGCCGCCGACCCCCCACCCGCCCCGCCGGCTGCCGCCGGTCACCCAGCACCGATCCCGGAGCCACCCCCATGGAAGCCGTCCGAGCCGTCACCGGCACCGCTGTCCCCCTCGACCGCAGCGACGTCGACACCGACCAGGTCATCCCGAGCGACTGGCTGAAGCGGGTGGAGCGCACCGGCTTCGGGCGGGGCTTGTTCGGCGAGTGGCGGGACGACCGCACCTTCGTGCTCAACCAGCCGGAGCACGCCGGCGCGACCATCCTCGTGGCCGGACCGAACTTCGGCGTCGGCTCATCGCGCGAGCACGCCGTGTGGGCCCTCCTGGACTACGGCTTCCAGGCGGTGGTATCCCCCCGCTTCGGGGACATCTTCCGCAGCAACGCCACCAAGGGGGGGCTGGTTCCCGCCGAGGTGGACGCCGCCTTCGGGCGGGCGCTGCTCGACGCTGTCCTCGCCGACGCCGCCCTGGAGGTCACGGTGGACATCGAGCGGCTGGTCGTCGCTGCACCAGCCGCCGGCCTCGAGGCGCCGTTCGGCATGGACGCCTTCACCCAGCACCGCCTGGTCGAGGGCCTCGACGACGTCGACCTCACCCTCCGCCACGCCGCCGACATCGACGCATTCGAGTCCCGCCGGCCGGCATGGCTGCCCAAGGCCGCCGGCACGTAGCCACCCTGCCTCGGTAGCGGCCAGAGACGCCGCACGGAGACGAGGAGGCATACGGCCCGGTAACGTTCAGCCGTGCGCCGGCTCATCCGCTGGGTCCTGGTGGCGGTGATCGCCGCCGGCGCCGGCTGGGTCCTGCGCCTCACCTTCCTCGAGCGGGCGGGACGTCGCCGGCTGGCAGTGCCGCCGTCGGAGCCCTGGCCGGACCCGCCCGGCCGCGACGGACCGGCTCCGCACCCGCCGGCAGGGGCGCCGGTGGCCGCCGATCCGCCGGCGGGCGCCGGCCGGGCCTGGGTGGCGCCGCTCGACGGCGGGGCGTGCCCATCCAGCCACCCGGTCAAGGCGAAGCTCCGCAGCAGGGTGTTCCACCTGCCGGGCATGGCCGCGTACGGGAGGACCGGTGCCGACCGGTGCTACGCCGCCGCCGAGGCCGCCGAGGCGGACGGGTTCAGGCGCGCCAGCCGCTGAGCGGGCTCGCATCTCCGGTGCTCCTCGGCGAGGTCCGAGTCGGCGTGATGTTCGTCGAGGTCGGTGCGTTCAGGGCAGGAATCGCCACTCAATGCACCCACCGCCGCCAATGCACCGACCTCCCACCTTCCCCACCCCGCCGGCCAGCCGCCGGCTCCGCCGCCCCCCGCCGCCCAGCCGCCGCCCCCGCCGCCCCGCTGCCAGCACGAGCGGCGCGGGGCTACATGCCAGGCTGGCCCAGCAGCTTGGCCAGCCGGGTGACGCCCTCCACCATGGCGCCGTCGGCCAGGGCGTAGCTGAAGCGGCCGTAACCCGGCGCCCCAAAGGCCTCCCCCGGCACGAACGCGACCTTCGCCTCGTCGAGCACCACGTCGGCCAGCTCGAGGGTGGTGGCCGGCACCCGGCCGCCCAGCGTGCGGCCGAGCACGCCCTCGAAGCTCGGGAACGCGTAGAAGGCTCCCTGCGGCTCCGGGCACTCCACGCCCGGTATCTCCCGCAGCATTGAGACGATCGTCCGCCGGCGCCGGTCGTAGACGTCGCGCATCTCCGCTACGGCGTCGAGCGGGCCGGTGACGGCGGCGAGCGCCGCCCGCTGCGCCACGTTGCTCACGTTGGACGTGGCGTGGCTCTGCAGGTTGGCGGCGGCGGCGATGAAGTCGCCGGGGCCCACCATCCACCCCACCCGCCAGCCCGTCATCGCGTAGGTCTTGGCGACGCCGTTGACGATCACGCAGGTGTCGGCCAGCTCCGGCACCAGTGCTGGCAAGGAGCTGAACACAGCGTCCCCGTACACGAGGTGCTCGTATATCTCGTCGGTCAGCACCCACACGCCCCGCTCGAGCGCCCACCGGCCGATCTCGCGTGCCTCCGCCGGGGTGTAGACGGCACCGGTCGGGTTGGAAGGTGACACGAACAGCAGCAGCTTCGTCCTCGGCGTGACGGCAGCCTCCAGTTGGTCGACCGTCACCTTGAAACCCGTCGTTGCCGTCGTGGGCAGCTCCACCACCCGGCCCCCGCTGAGGCGGATCGCCTCGGGGTACGTCGTCCAGTACGGCGCCGGCAGCAGCACCTCGTCGCCGGGGTCGAGCAGGGTCGCGCATGCCTCCAGCACGGCGTGCTTACCCCCGTTTGTGACGAGCACCTGCGACGCCTCGACCCGGTACCCCGAGTCGCGGAGCGTCTTGGCGGCGATCGCCGCTCTCAACTCCGGCAGCCCCGGGGCCGGGGTGTACTTGTGGTTCTTGGGGTCGCGGCAGGCATCGACGGCCGCCTCGACGATCGAGGCCGGGGTCGGGAAGTCCGGCTCGCCGGCGCCAAAACCGATGACGTCCTCGCCGGCGGCTGCAAGAGCCTTGGCCTTGGTGTCGACGGCCAGGGTCGCCGACTCGGACACGGACGCGATGCGCACGGAGATGCGGGCCATGTCTGCCATGCTTGCAGGCCCGCACCCCGGGGGGCGAGCCACCGAAGGGACTCATGACCGACGCGCCCGACATCCGCATCCCTGCGGGCCTGCTGCCTGCCGACGGGCGGTTCGGGTCCGGCCCGTCCAAGGTCCCGGCGACGGCCGTAGCCGCGCTGGCGGGTGCACCTCTCGGCACCAACCACCGCCAGGCGCCCGTGCGCGACCTCGTCCGCCGGCTGCGGGCCGGCCTGCGGGAGCTGTGGGCGCTGCCCGACGGTCACGAGGTGGTGCTCGGCAACGGCGGCGCCAGCCAGTTCTGGGACGTGGCCTGCGCCTGCCTCGCAGAGCGGAGGACCGAGCACCTGGTCTTCGGGGAGTTCTCCGCCAAGTTCGCGAGCGCGGCCGCCCGGGCGCCACACCTCGACGACCCGGTCGTGGTCGGAGCGGAGGCGGGTGCCGCGCCGCCGTCGCCGAGCGCCCGGGCCGACGTCGACCTCTACGCCCTCACCCACAACGAGACCTCGACGGGCGTGTGCGCCCCGGTCGAGCGGCCGGCGTCGGACGGGCTCGTCGCCGTCGACGCCACCTCCGGCGCAGGCGCCCTGCCGTGGGACCCGGCAGCGGTGGACGCCTACTACTTCGCGCCCCAGAAGGTGTTCGCCGCCGACGGCGGGTTGTGGGTGGCGGTCTGCTCCCCCGCTGCGCTCGGGCGCGCCGGCCGGCTCCGGGACGCCGCCGGGCGGTGGGTCCCGGCGTCGCTCGACCTCACCCTCGCCGCCGAGAGCAGCCGCCTCGACCAGACCGTCAACACTCCCTCCGTCTCCACGCTGGTCCTGTTCGTCGCGCAGCTCGAGTGGCTGCTCGCCAACGGCGGCGCTGCGTTCGCCGCCGCCCGCAGCCGTGCGTCGGCGGCAGTGCTGTACGGCTGGGCGGAGCGCAGCGACTTCGCTGCGCCGTTCGTCGCCGACGCCACGTACCGCAGCCCCGTGGTCGGCACCGTCGACCTCGACCCCGCCGTGCCGGCGGCGACGGCGACGGCGGTGCTGCGCTCCAACGGGATCGTCGACACCGAGGCCTACAGGAAGCTGGGGCGCAACCAGTTGCGGGTCGGCATGTTCCCGGCGGTCGACGCCGAGGACGTGCGCGCGTTGACGTCCTGCATCGATCACGTCGTCGGCCGGCTCGTGTAGGGAGGGGGAAAGTCCTCGCCCCCAACCGGGCAGGCGGAGCTCGAGGACTTTCTCAGTAGCCGACGAGAGCGAGGACGTCCACCTCGCCGGGCGGCCCGTCAAAGACCAGTTCGCCGTCGCGCAGGGCGACGCAGCGGTCCACCTTCTGCACGTACTCGAGCTGGTGGGTGGCGACCACGATCGTCGCCCCCGCCGACGCGGCATCGTCGAGCAACTCGATGAAGGCGTCGCGCCCCTGCGGGTCGAGCCCCACGAACGGCTCGTCGACGACCAGCAGGCCGAAGGGCCGCACCAGCCCGAGCAGGATCGCCGTCTTCTGGCGAAGGCCCCGGGAGAAGCGGGACGGCAGGTCCTCCGCCCGGCGGGCGAGGCCCAGGTCGTGCAGCAAACCGGCGGCGCGGTCCTCCCAGTCCTCGGCGCCGTGCAGCCGGCACGTGAACTCGATGTGCTCGAGCACCGACAGGTCGTCGTAGAGGACCGGGTTGTCGGGCAGGTACGACAGGGCGCCACGGGCCTCCATCGAACCGGCGGGGTGCCCGAACACCGCGGCCCGGCCGCTCGTCGGCTCGAGCAGCCCGGCGACCATCCGCAGGAGCGTGGACTTGCCGGACCCGTTGTGGCCGACGAGCACCACTCGTTGACCGTCCGGGATCGTCAGGTCGAGCGGGGCGAGGGCGACCAGGTCGCCGTAGGACTTGGTCAGCACCGTCGTCTCGAGCGCGGGCGGCGGGCCGGACGGCATCGGTCCGTTGACGCTACTACGACGGGGTGTGCGGGCTCGGCCGGCGGGTGGCCTGCGCCTCCTCCATCGACTGGCGCCACCATCCGGTCAGGCGGTCGTGGTAGCGGACCCACCCGAGGGCGACGACGCCGGCGAAGAGCACCTCCGGGAGCACTGCCGTCGTGGCCGCCAGGTGGCCGAGCCCGCGGTGCGGGTGCCTGCCTGCGAGCACGGGCAGGACACCGATCATCGCCACCGCCGGCGGGATGACCGTGCGGAGCAGGTTGCGGATCCCGGCCATCTCCGGCGGCATCAGGGTGTCGGAGCTGTTGAACACGGCGGGCGGACCCTGCACCGTCGACATCAGCCCGGCGGCGGCGGCGCCCAGTGCGGCGGGCACGGCCATCACCGCCCCCACCTCGAAGCCGAGGAAGCTGCCGCCGGCCAGGGCGGCGGCGCCGGCGCCGCACAGCCCGACGATGGTCATCACCACGATCGACGGCACCGCCTGGCGCAGGTACAGGTCGCCGGCCTCGATGCCGTACGCGTCCCGCCGGTCAGGGTGGTCGGCTTCCTGGGCGACCGGCTCCACGGCGTCGAGGGCGGCAAGGTACAAGGCCAGGCCGGCGGCGAACAGCAGGGGCGTCGTGCCGCGCCATACGCCGAGCTCGGCCAGGCCGGCCAACACCCCGAGGGAGGCGAGGCGCCCGAGGCGCAGTGCCGGGAAGCGGAGGATGCCCTGCCAGCCGCGGCGCCACGCCGGGAAGAGGTTGCGCCGGGGTCGGGGGCGCTGCGCGCCGGTGCCGGCCCCGTCGGCGACACCAGCAGTCGGGGCGGTCGGGGCAGTCGGGGCAGTCGGGGCAGTCGGGGCAGTCGGGGCAGTCGGGGCGACGTAGCGTCCCGGGAGCTTCAACCACGGGCGCTGGCGGGGCACCTCCTGGGCCAGTTGCCGGCGGAGCACGACGACGGTGCGCAGGTCGCGCAGGGTCGCTGCGAAGCGGAGCTGGCCGACGAGAGAGGAGCGGCGTTCGGCGTCCTCGACCGACGTGCCACCGACGACCGCCAGGCCGGCCAGCGCGGCGGCGACGGGCAGGAGGAGGCCGGCGGCACCGGCAGCGCGCCAGCGCAGCGGCCAGAGGGCGACGTCGCCGAGCAACGTCATCGGCGAGGTGGTGAGGCCGGTGGCGTAGTCCGCCGCCCCCCACCCGATCACGGCGAGCGCGAGCAGCGTGCCGGCGCGCCGGCCGATCCTCATGCCGGAGGCCACGAATGCGAGGCCGTACCCGCCGAGCACCGCCAGGGCGGCCACCGCGCCGCCACAGGCGATCCACTCGAGGACGTTGCCCGGGAGCCTCCGGTAGGCGAGAAGCCCGAGGAGCGCTCCGGTGCCGGCGGCTGCGACCACCCCGGAGCGCAGCTGCTTCCACGCCTGGGGCCGCAGGGCGACGCTTCGGTCGATCGGGGCGAGGAGCACGTGGCGCACGTCGGCCGCCTCGAGGGCCAGCGGGCCGCCCTGGCCGCCCGAGCGCAGCCCGAGGGCGAGGACGAGAGCGACGGCCAGCCCGACCACGGGTGCGCCGTGGACGTCGACGCTGGCGGCGGTGGCAGCACCCATGCGGCTGCCTCCGACGAGCCCCGACCCCAGCCACAGCGCCACCCCGGCGAGGATGGCGGTCAGGTAGGCCCGGTAGAGCGCCTCGAAGAAGTCGATGTCGGCCACCCGCCGGGCGCGCCGGGCCCGGCGGAGGTCGGCGAGGGCATCGAGGGCCGGGTCGCCGGCGGAGCGGCGTCGCACGGGCGTGGCTCAGCCCCCGGAGACGTCCTGCGGGCGGGCGGAGCCGGCGTTGATGAACGGCATCATCGCCCGGAGCCGGGCACCGACCTCCTCGATCGGATGGGCCTCCCCGGCGGCCTCGAGGCGCTTGAAGTTGGGCAGCCCGGCGCGGTACTCCTCCATCCACTCCTCGGCGAACGCGCCGCTGCGGATGTCCTCCAGGATCCTGCGCATCTCGGCGCGGACCGAGTCGCCCACGATCCGCGGCCCGCGGGTCAGGTCGCCGTACTCGGCAGTCGTCGATATGGAGTACCGCATGCCGGAGATGCCGTGCTCGTAGATCAGGTCGACGATGAGCTTCAGCTCGTGGAGGCACTCGAAGTAGGCCGACTCCGGGGCATAGCCGGCGGCGACAAGGGTCTCGAAGCCGGCCTGGATCAACGCGGTCAGCCCACCGCAGAGCACCACCTGCTCCCCGAACAGGTCCGTCTCGGTCTCCTCGGCGAAGGTGGTCTCGAGCACCCCGCCACGGGTGCCGCCGATGGCGTCGGCGTAGGACAGAGCCAGCTGCCGGGCGGTTCCGGTTGCGTCCTGGTGGACGGCGATGAGAGCGGGGACCCCGCCCCCGCCGACATACGTCCTGCGGACGAGGTGG
>JAJZJY010000801.1 GCA_021809885.1 Actinomycetes bacterium | reverse complement strand
ACGAAGGGCAGGATGACGCCATGATAGTTACGACACGGCGTAGTTGACCCGACGACCGAGGAGGAGGCGAGATGCCCAACTTCATGGACCGCATGGTGAGCCCCGGCTCCTTCGACGCCTGGGTGATCCTCGTCTGGGTGGTGGTGGCGGCCGTGGTCTCCCTGCTCGCTGCCGTGGCCTACAAGACCTTCGCCGGCCGGGCCCCGATCGACCAAGGCCGGAGCGAACCATCCTCGACCGACAGCCCTTTGGCCGCCCTGGAGCAGCGCTACGCGAGGGGAGAGATCGACGAGGAGGAGTTCGAACGCCGACGCGCCACCCTTGTCGGGGGGCGCCGGTGAGGCGTTGGACAGGCGACACAAGGGTAGACAGCGACCACCACGCGCTGCTCCGCGGAGGTCTGCGGCCCCGACGGGGAGCGCTCCGAAGGTGGCCCGGTTCGTCGAGGACCCGACCGATGCGGATGGCGCCCTCGACCATGCCGTCTCCGAGCGGGTCGACGTGGCCGTCGGCGACGAGGCGTAGCGCGTGACGGCCAAGGCCAAGGTTCAGATGCAGGCTCGGGACGCACTTTCGAAGTGCGCCCACCCTCCCTACACGGCGAACGCGCTTGCCGGATCTCGACCAATCCTCAGGCCGTCATGAGCCAGACCCGTCGCGTGCCTACCAATCTCCCCTCCGAGAGGTTGTCCGCGCCCCCGGCGCCGGCCCGGGTACGCGCGTCCCTGCCACGGCGGGCCGTCGAGATGGACACGCGGTCGTTGCAGGTGACGACGTTTCGCTGTGAGGCGCTCGCCGACATCGAACCGCAGGCCCTCGGGCTGACCTACTTCTTCGATGCCGCCGCCGAGGGGGAGCCCTACCCGGTCACGATCCGCTTCAACGGGCGTCGCATCGGCGCCAAAGGCAAGCGTCGCCCACGCGACAGTTTCAGCGTCACCGAGACGGTCGAGCACGTCGTGCCGGGTAGTGGCCGCCTCGCGGTCACGGTCCGTGTCGTCGACATCGCGCCCGGCGAGTGGCAGGTGACCGCCACCCCGGTGAACGACACGCGGTCCCGGGCCGGGTCTTCTCGGTCGACAATGGGGACGCAGCCTCGCCTGCCGGTCGCGTCGGCGTCCGGCACAACCGGGTTTGCACGTGTCATCTCGGTCCGTGCTCCGGGCACGCACCTCGGTGCGTGGCCTGCCCTGGTCGGCCTCGGTGTCGCGGTGGGCCTCGCCACCCAGGTGCTCCTCGCCACCCACGTCCACCTGCATACCACCCGGATCGTGGCTCTATCGCTGGCCGCCAGCCTGGTCGGGCTGGTCGGCGCCAAGTTCTACTACTTGGTCGGGCACTATCTGGGGCGGCACTTCCTGGCGGGGTATGACCACCGCCCGGCCGTGCTGACCGCCGGCCTGTGCATCCAAGGGTTCGTGGCCGGTGCCGTCGGCACCCTCGTCGCCGGAGCGCTCGTCGCCGGGGTGCCCGTCGGTGCCTTGCTGGACGTGACCGCTCCCGGGTTGTTCTTGGGGATGACGATCGGCCGGTTCGGCTGTTTCTTCGGCGGCTGCTGCGTCGGGCGGCCAACTGCGTCGCGCTTCGGCCTGTGGTCGTCGGACCAGCGCCTCGGGGTGCGCCGCATCCCCACCCAGCTGCTCGAGTCCACGGTCGCGCTGTCCATCGGACTACCGGCGCTGGTGGCTATGTGGATGACGACACCGCACCCGGCCGGGGTCGTGTTCATCGGCACGATCGCCGCGTACACGCTCGGTCGACAGCTGCTCTTCCCGCTGCGTGACAATGCCCGCAAGACCGCTCACGGCCGCACCCTTACGATGGCCCTCACCGGATTGGTCGTCCTTGTCGACGTCGCGGTGGGCGTGTTCTGGTGAGGGCGCCGGGACAAAGCCGACCAACAAGCAGCACGAAGGACTCTGATGCTCTGATGATCGACCCATTCTGGGAACAGCCCTATTCGCCGATGACCCTGATGGTGCTCGACGGTGAACGCATCCGGCAAAACGAGGTGTGGCCAGACGAGGAGCTTTACGGCCTGCCGGTGCTGTTGGCCGGGGGCGAGGTCGGCGTCCTCAGGCGTGGCGGCACGCCGAGGATCGCACCTGGTGGCAGTGGTCGGTGGAGTTCTCCAACCACACCGGCCGCCCTGCCGACTGGGCACCGCCCGGCCAAGAGCTACAGCGCTGACCGCCAGCTCGACCAAAGCGGCCCTGACGGCTGCTCGACGCGTCCGAGACGCAGATCCGAAGAAGGAGACGAGACATGGCCAAGGTGATAGTCCTGGGTGGAGGGTTCGGGGGCCTCGCCGCCGCGCACGAGTTGAGACGCCGACTCGACAGCGAGCATGAGATCACCCTCGTTGCCGACGACGACCGGTTCTTCGTCGGCTTCGCCAAGTTGTGGGACCTTGTCGGCACCCGCCCGCTCGCACAAGGCACGCGGCGGCTCAGCGCCCTCGACCCACAGGGCATCCGGTTCGTCAAGGCCCGCATCACGGCCATCGACCCGGCCCGTCGGGCGGTCGAGACGTCGGCCGGATCGATGGACGCCGACTACATGATCGTGGCGCTGGGAGCGGCCGGCGACCGCGAGAAGCTGGGTGCAGCCGAGCACGGAGCACATGATCTCTACGACCCCGATCGACTGCCGGCGATGCGCACCGAGCTCGAACGCCTCGACCACGGCAGAGTCATCCTGGCCGTGCTCGGGATCCCCTACGTGTGCCCGCCCGCCCCGTACGAGGCGGCATTCCTGGTCGAAGAGCACCTCCGTCGCCGCGGGGTGCGAGACCGGGTCGAGGTGGTGCTCGCCACCCCGATGCCCTCTCCGTTGCCGATG
>JAJZJY010000800.1 GCA_021809885.1 Actinomycetes bacterium | reverse complement strand
GCACCACCGCCACGCCCTTCGCCGCGCCACCCGGGGCGCCACAGCTGCTGGCGGCGAGGGGGGTGGGCTGCTCGGCCCGCACGCGGTCGTGGTGCGCCCCCGCCACTTGGCGGTCGGCGACGGGGTGTGCCGGTCCTTCGCCGTGGTCGGCTACCCCCGCGAGGTCGGCTACGGCTGGCTGGCCCCGCTGTTGGAGCACCCCGGACGCCTCGACGTGGCCCTGCACATAGAGCCGGTGCGAAACGACCTCGCCGCCGAGCGCCTCCGCCGCCAACAGGCCCGCCTCGAGTCAGCCCGCCGGGTCGATGCCGCCAAGGGACGGCTTTCGGACCCGGGGATCGAGGTCGCCGCCCAAGACGCGGCCGAGCTGTCGGGTCGCCTGGCACGAGGCCAGGCGAAGCTGTTCCGCCTCGGGTTGTACCTGACTGTCCACGCCCCCGACCCTGACGCCTTGGAAGCAGAGTGCGCCCGGGTGAAAGCGCTCGTCTCCTCGCTGCTGCTCGACGCGGTGCCCGCCACCTTCCGCTCCCTGCAGGGCTTTGTCACCACGCTGCCGGTCGGGATCGACAACCTGTCGATGCGCCGGACCCTCGACACCGACGCGGTGGCTGCCGCCTTCCCCTTCTCCGGCGTCGACCTCGCCGGCGCCGGCGGTGTCCTCTACGGCACGACGCTCAGCGGCTCGGGGCTCGTGTGCTGGGACCGCTTCGCGCTCGACAACCACAACTCGGTCATCCTGGCGAGAAGCGGGGCGGGGAAGAGCTACCTGGCCAAGCTCGAAGCGCTGCGGTCGCTCTATGACGGCGTCGAGGTGTTCGTCGTCGACCCCGAAGACGAGTACCGCCGTCTCGCCCACGCCGTCGGCGGCGCCTACCTGCACTTGGGCGCGTCGGGGGTGCGCCTCAATCCCTTCGACCTCGCACCGGGTCCCGACCCCCTCACCCGTCGGGCGCTGTTTATCCACACTTTGGTCGCCGTCCTCTTGGGCGAGAAGCCGGACCCCGCCGCTACCGCCGCCCTCGACCGGGGCGTCCTCGCCGCCTACGCCGCGGTCGGGATCACCGCCGATCCGCGCACCCACGCCCGGCCCGCCCCGGTCCTCGCCGATCTCACCAAGGCGCTCGAGGCCGATCCCGACCCTGCCGCCACGACGCTGGCCGCCCGGTTGGCCCCGTACGTCACCGGCAGCTACCGCCAGCTGTTCTGCGGCCCGACCACGACCCGCCCCGAGGGGCACCTCGTCGTCATCTCGCTTCGGGACCTGCCCGACGAGCTCAAGGCCGCCGGCACCCTCCTCACCCTCGACGCCGTCTGGCGCCGCGTCGCCGACCCCGCCACTCGCAAACGCCGGCTGGTGGTGGTCGACGAGGCGTGGCTGCTCATGCGCGACCCCGAGGGCGCCAAGTTCTTGTTCAAGGCGGCCAAGTCGGCCCGCAAGCACTGGGCCGGGCTCACCGTCGTCACCCAGGACGCCGCCGACCTGTTGGGCAGCGACCTCGGCCAGGCCGTCGTCGCCAACGCCGCCACCCAGATCCTGCTGCGCCAGGCCCCCCAGGCCATCGAGGCGGTCGGCGACGCCTTCGGACTCTCCCAGGGCGAGCGGGCGTTCTTGGTCTCGGCCCGCCGTGGCGAGGGTCTGCTTTCCACCGCGGCGCATGAGCGCGTCGGGTTCTGTGCGCTCGCCAGCCCGGCCGAGCACGACCTCGTGACCAGCAGCCCCGCGGAGCTCGCCGGCCTCGACGACTCCGGCGATGACCTCGACCTGTGAGAGCCCCGCTGCCGCGGCCACATCGCCGTCCCCCGTCCCCGACCGACCAGAAGGAGTAACGGCCAATGCCCACCACCCCCACCGTGCCCCCACCCACGGTCCTGGCACCGAAAGTACCGGTGCCGAGCGGGCCGGTCGCCCGCTGGCTGGCCCACCCCGGCGCCACCGAAGCCCGGCTCTTGCACCGCCTGGCCCACACCCTTGGCGGCCTGGCGCACTTCTGGCCGCTCGCCGCAGTCGCTGGCGCTGTGGCGGCCGGGTGGTGGCTGGCGGCCGCCGCCGCCCGCGCATGGCAGGGACGCCACGGCCGGTGGGTGGCCATCGCTCCGCCGGCCGAGCCCGACCCGGCCGGGGGGACCGCCCTGTGGCGGATGCTGGCCCCGCTCCTCGCGGCACGACGCAGCGTGACGGGTGTGCGCCCGCCGGTCGCCTTCGAGTGCCACGCCGGCCCCGAAGGGCTCCGGATCGGGCTGTGGGTGTCTTCGACCCTTCCCCTCGACAGCGTGGCCGGCGCCGTCGAGTCGGCCTGGCCCGGCGCCCGAGCCAACCTCGCTGCCCCGCCCGCCCTGCCCGCCGGGGCCCGGGTGTCGGGTGGCCGGGCCCGCCTCGCTGTGCCCGACTGGCTGCCGCTCGGCACCGAGCACACCGGCGGCGACCCGCTGCGCGGGCTCCTCGGCGCCCTCGCCACAGCCGAGGGCGGCAGCGTGCTGTTCCAGGTCCTCGCCCGACCCGCCCCCGGACGGCTGGTCGCCCGGGCCCACAGGGCCGCCTGGGCCCGCCGCCGCGGCCAGCCGACCACCCGCACCGGGCGGGTACTCGACCTGGTCCACCACCACCCAGGGACCTCCGGGGTTAGCGGGGCGCCCGACCCGCTGGCGTTGGCCGACGTGCGAGACATCACCGCCAAGGTCACCGCCGCGCCGCACTTCGTGGTCGGCGTCCGCTACGCCCTCACCGGCCCACCCGGCCCGCGACGAGAGGCCCGGCGGTGGCGGAGGGCCAAAGCCCGCGAGATCGCGGCGGGCCTCGGCCTCTACACCGGGCGTAACCACCTCGTCGCCCGCCGCCTCGCCCG
>JAJZJY010000799.1 GCA_021809885.1 Actinomycetes bacterium | reverse complement strand
GGTGGTCTCGGGGACCCCGGCCCGGGTGCCGCCGATGGCGTCGGCGTAGGACAGAGCCAGCTGCCGGGCGGTTCCGGTTGCGTCCTGGTGGACGGCGATGAGAGCGGGGACCCCGCCCCCGCCGACATACGTCCTGCGGACGAGGTGGCCGGGCCCCTTGGGGGCGACCATGGCCACGTCCACCCCGGGCGGAGCCTGCACGAACCCGAACCGCACGGCGAACCCGTGGGCGAACAGGACGGCGTTCCCATCCTGCAGGTTGGGGCCGATCGCCTCCTGGAACAGCGCCGGCTGGTCGGTGTCGGGGGCCAGCATCATGATGACGTCGGCCTCCTCGGCCGCCTCAGGGATGGACGTGACCCGGAGCCCCTCTCCCTCCGCCTTGGCCCGCGAACCGGAGCCTTCCCGCAGGCCGACGCGCACGTCGACCCCCGAGTCCCGCAGGTTGAGGGCATGGGCGTGGCCCTGGGAGCCGTAGCCGATGACGGCGACGTTCTTCCCGTGGATGACGGAAGGATCGGCGTCCTCCGCGTAATAGATCGTCGCAGGCAACTAGCTCGCCTTTCCGGTCGTGCGCAGGCGGGGTGCCTGTCGCTCCAGTCGTGGCAGCGCCACCCGGCCGGTGCGCTGCAACTCGCTGATCCCGTAGGGTCGCACCAAGTCCTCGAAGTCGTCCAACTTGGCCGGCTCCCCAGCCAGCATGACGCTGATGTCGGCGTAGCCGACGTCCACGATCGCCCCCCCGAAGACGCCCACGAGCTCGAGCACCCGGCTGCGGGTGTCGGCGGCGGCGACGACGGTGCAGAGCAGCAGCTCCCGCTCGACGGCGTCGGCCGGCGCCAGCTCGGTGATCTTCACCACGTTGACGAGCTTGAACAGCTGCTTGGTGATCTGCTCCGGGTCGGTCTCGCGCACGTCCACGACGATGGTGATGCGGCTGAAGCGCTCGTCGTCGGTCGGCGCCACGGCCAGCGACTGGATGTTGAACCCGCGCCGGGCGAACAGGCTGCTCACCCGGGCGAGCACGCCGGAGCGGTTTTCCACCACCACGGTGAGCGTGTGGTGGTGGGGGTGGCGGTCCATCGCACCGCCATTCATTGGATCACCTTGCGGGCCTCGCCGGCCTGGGACGGGTGCACCACGACGTCGCTGTTGCTGGCACCGGCGGGGACCATCGGGAAGACCTTCTCGCTGGCGTCGGTGCGGAACTCGATGACGACCGGGCGGTCGTCGACGGCGTTGGCCTTGTCGATGGCCGGCTGCACCTCGTCGGGGTCCTCGACGCGCAACGCCACGCAGCCCATCGCCTCGGACCACTTCACGTAGTCGGGCAGGTCGGGCGACAAGTACACCTCGGAGTAGCGCTCGGCGTAGAACATCTCCTGCCACTGGCGGACCATGCCGAGGTAGGCGTTGTTGAGGATGGCGACCTTGATCGGGATGCGCTCGCTGGCTGCGGTCACCAGTTCCTGCGCTGTCATCTGGAAGCACCCGTCGCCGTCGACGGCCCACACCGTGCGGTCGGGCCGCCCGACCTTCGCGCCGATGGCGGCGGGCACCGAGAAGCCCATGGTCCCGAGCCCACCGGAGTTGACCCACGAGTAGGGCTCGGTGAACCGCCAGTACTGGCTGGCCCACATCTGGTGCTGTCCGACGCCGGAGACGAGGATCGTGCCCTCCGGGGCGGCGTCGCGGAGGGCCTCCATCACGAACTGCGGCTTGAGGGCGTCGCCGGCAGCCGGTGGGTCGTAGTGCAACGGGTAGCGCTCCTGCCAGCCGGAGAGGCGGCTGCGCCATGCCGAGCGGTCCGCCTGCCCGTCACCCCCGCCCCGCAGCACCCGCACGAGCTCGCCGATCACTTGCTTGCAGTCGCCGACGATGGGCACGTCCGGGCGGCGGACCTTGCCGAGCTCGGCCGGGTCGATGTCGACGTGGACGACCTTCGCCTCCGGCGCGAACCCGTCGACCCGGCCGGTGACCCGATCGTCGAAGCGGGCCCCGAGGGTGATCAACAGGTCTGCCTCCTGCATCGCCCGGATGGCCGTGTAGTTGCCGTGCATACCCGGCATCCCCAGGTGCAGGGGGTGTCCGTCGGGGAAGGCACCCCGAGCCATCAGGGTCGTCACCACCGGGATGCCCGTCAGCTCGACCAGCGCCGCGAGCTCCTCGGCAGCACGCGCCTTCAGCACCCCGCCGCCGGCGTAGACCACCGGGCGTTCGGCTGCGGCGATCAGCCGGGCCGCCTCCTTGATCATCCGGGCGTGGCCGCGCACCGTCGGCCGGTAGCCGGGAAGGGACGCGACGACCTCCTCGTCGGTCGGCCACCACCACTCGGCACGCGCCGTCAGCACGTCCTTGGGCACGTCGACGAGGACCGGGCCGGGCCGGCCGGTCGTCGCCAGGTGGAACGCCTGGCGCACCACGAGCGGAAGCTCCTCTGGCTCCATCACCAACTCGTTGTGCTTGGTGACCGACCGGGTGATGCCGACGGTGTCGCACTCCTGGAAGCCGTCGGTCCCGATGGCGGGGCGCGGCACCTGCCCGGTGATCGCGACGAGGGGCACGGAGTCCATGTAGGCGTCGCAGAGGGGGGTCACGAGGTTGGTCGCCGCCGGGCCGCTCGTCACCATCACCACACCGGGACGCCCGGTGACGTGGGCGTAGCCCTCCGCCATGTGGCCGGCGCCCTGCTCGTGGCGCACGAGGATGTGGCGGATGGGCGAGTCGAGCAGCGGGTCGTAGGCGGGCAGGATGGCCCCGCCGGGAAGGCCGAAGACGACCTCGGTGCGCTCCATCTCCAGGCTCTTGATGAGGGCTTGCGCCCCGGTCAGGTTCATGGCTCCT
>JAJZJY010000798.1 GCA_021809885.1 Actinomycetes bacterium | reverse complement strand
GCCCCAGAGGGCGTCACCCGGGCGCCGACGTGGGCGGGGGTTGACCGGACCCGGCCGCCGGCCCCGCTGCATCTGCCGCCCGAGGCGATCGGCGACGACGGCACCGTGGACCTCGGGGCGCACGGGACGGCGCTGGTGGCTGAGGCCCAGACGGTGAGCTTCTCGTTGCGCACCCCGGTCGAACAGCACGCCCTGGTTGCCGCCTTCGGTCGCTACCTCAACAGCCTGGCCGCACCCGTCCAGGTGGTGGTGCGCTCGGAGCCGGTCGACCTGGGCGCCCGGGTGGCCGCGTTGCGTGCGGAGGCGGGCGGGCTGCCCCACCCCGCCTTGGAGGCCGCCGCGCTCGCCCACGCCGCGTTCATAGAGGACCTGGCGGCCAGCCGGGACCTGCTCGCCCGCCGGGTGCTGGTGGTGCTGCGTGACCCGGCCGGCGGCCCCGACGTCCCCGCCCGGTTGCGCCGCCGGGCAGCCGACGCCGCCGCGTCGCTCGCCGCCGCCGGCATCAACCTTCGGGTCCTCGACACGGTGGCGGCCACGGGCGCCGTCCATGGTGCGCTCGACCCGTGGGTGCCGCCCCGGCCACCCGGACTGGCGCCGCCCGACGCGCTGGTCACCGGGCGAGCCACCCCCGACGTCGCCAAGCCTGCCAACGCCGCGTCGGCCGCCGGTGTGGTCGACACCGCCGAGATCGAGCAACCCGGAGCCGCCCCATGACCCTGCAGCATGCCCTCCGCCGCCGCGCCACCCGGGGTGCCGCGGCTGCTGGCGGCGAGGGGGGTGGGCTGCTCGGCCCGCACGCGGTCGTGGTGCGCCCCCGCCACCTGGCAGTCGGCGACGGGGTGTGCCGGTCCTTCGCCGTGGTCGGCTACCCCCGCGAGGTCGGCTACGGCTGGCTGGCCCCGCTGTTGGAGCACCCCGGACGCCTCGACGTGGCCCTGCACATAGAGCCGATGCGAAACGATCTCGCCGCCGAGCGCCTCCGCCGTCAACACGCCCGCCTCGAATCCGCCCGCCGGGTCGACGCCGCCAAGGGCAAGCTTTCGGATCCCGGCATCGAAGTCGCCGCCCAAGACGCGGCCGAGCTGTCGTCCCGCCTGGCACGGGGCCAGGCGAAGCTGTTCCGCCTCGGGCTGTACCTGACCGTCCACGCCCCCGACCCTGACGCCTTGGAGGCCGAGTGCGCCCGGGTGAAGGCGCTCGTCTCCTCGCTGCTGCTCGACGCGGTGCCCGCCACCTTCCGATCCCTGCAGGGCTTTATCACCACGCTCCCGGTCGGGATCGACAACCTGTCGATGCGCCGGACCCTCGACACCGACGCCGTGGCCGCCGCCTTCCCCTTCTCCGGCGTCGACCTCGCCGGCGCCGGCGGCGTCCTCTACGGCACGACGGTCAGCGGGTCGGGGCTCGTGTGCTGGGACCGCTTCGCCCTCGACAACCACAACTCGGTCATCCTGGCGAGAAGCGGGGCGGGGAAGAGCTACCTGGCCAAGCTCGAAGCGCTGCGCTCGCTGTATGCCGGCGTCGAGGTGCTCGTCGTCGACCCCGAAGACGAGTACCGCCGCCTCGCCCACGCGGTCGGTGGCGCCTACCTGCACCTGGGGGCGTCGGGGGTGCGGCTCAACCCCTTCGACCTCGCCCCCGGCCCCGACCCCCTCACCCGACGGGCCCTGTTTATCCACACCCTGGTCGCCGTCCTCTTGGGCGAGAAGCCCGGCCCCGCCGCCACCGCCGCGCTCGACCGGGGGGTGCTTGCCGCCTACCAGCAGGTGGGGATCACCGCCGACCCGCGCACCCACGCCCGGCCCGCCCCGGTCCTCGCCGACCTCACCAAGGCCCTGGAGGCCGATCCCGACCCTGCCGCCACGACGCTTTCGGCCCGGTTGGCCCCGTT
Source organism: Actinomycetes bacterium (assembly GCA_021809885.1). GTDB lineage: Bacteria > Actinomycetota > Acidimicrobiia > Acidimicrobiales > Palsa-688 > JAKAQB01. Next base: position 961 of record JAJZJY010000798.1, on the reverse strand, counting down.
CGTCACCGGCAGCTACCGCCAGCTGTTCTGCGGCCCGACCACGACCCGCTCCGAGGGCCACCTGGTCGTCATCTCGCTGCGCGACCTACCCGACGAGCTCAAAGCCGCCGGCACGCTCCTCACTCTCGACGCCGTCTGGCGCCGCGTCGCGGACCCGGCCAACCGCAAACGCCGGCTGGTGGTGGTGGACGAGGCGTGGCTGCTCATGCGCGACCCCGAAGGCGCCAAGTTCTTGTTCAAGGCGGCGAAGTCGGCCCGCAAGCACTGGGCCGGGCTCACCGTCGTCACCCAGGACGCCGCCGACCTGTTGGGCAGCGACCTCGGCCAGGCGGTGGTCGCCAACGCCGCGACCCAGATCCTGCTCCGCCAGGCCCCCCAGGCCATCGACGCGGTCGGCGAGGCCTTCGGCCTCTCCGACGGCGAGCGGGCGTTCTTGGTCTCGGCCCGCCGGGGCGACGGACTCCTCGTCACCGCCGCTCACCAGCGGGTTGGGTTCTGTGCGGTCGCCAGCCCGGTCGAGCACGACCTCGTCACCACCGACCCCGTCGACCTCGCCCGCCTCGACGACGACGACGGCGACGAGCTCGATCTGTGACATCTCCGCCGCCGCGGGCCATCCGCCCGATCCGCAGCCGCACGCCCCTGACCACGACCGACCGGAAGGAGTAACGCCCAGTGCCCACCACCCCCCCCCTCCCCCCGCCGAACGTTCCTGTGCCGAAAGTGCCACCGCCCAATGTCTCTGTGTCGAACGGCCCGCTCGCCCGCTGGCTGGCCCACCCCGGCGCCACCGAAGCCCGGATCGCCCACCACCTGGCCCACACCGTCGCCGCCATCGCGCACTTCTGGCCGCTCGCCGCGGTTGTTGGCCTTGTGGCGACCGGGTGGTGGCTGGCTGCCGCCGCCGCCAGGGCATGGCAGGGCCGCCACGGCCGGTGGGTGGCCATCGCCCCGCCGGCCG
>JAJZJY010000797.1 GCA_021809885.1 Actinomycetes bacterium | reverse complement strand
GACCACCGCTGCGAGCCCGGCGGTGACCGCCCGGCGGCGCCGGCGGGCTCGGGCGCCGACCGCAGCGGCCTCGCCGAGTGCCACCGGGTCGACCAGCGAGATCGAGGCGTCCGCTGGGGCACAGGCGGCGCAGATCGCCAGGTAGGCGGAGGAGATCTCCGACGCCGGCAGGTCGTAGTGCTCCACCCCCGGCGGGCTCGGAGGGGCGTCGGGTCGCAACCCCATCGCCCCGAGCTCCCGGGCGATGCCTCCGAGGCGGCTGCCGGGGCCGACCACGAAGCAGTCGGTAGGCACCCGCGTCCCCCGGGACTCCCAGCTCGCCAGGGTGGCCGCCAGCTCGGCGACCAGCACGCGTAGGTAGTTGGCGGCGCCGAGCTCCGAGGCGGCCGCAACCCCCGCCGAGACCGACAGCTCACGGTAGGCGACGGTCACCCCGCCGGCCACCAGGGCGACCGAAGCCGAGGCGTACCCGAGCGACATGTACAGCCCGTCGGATCCGAGGGTGAGCGGCGAGGGGACCATCCGCGCCCGCCACCGCCCCGCCAGCCGGGAGACCGGGGCGATCGCCTCGCGGCGCAGAGCGACGACGGTCGCGGGGATCTCGTCGCTGTCGACGTAGGCGTTCGACGCCGCCCCGGCGGAGACCAGGGCGCCGGAGTCGGCGGGGAACATCGCCTCGGCTGCGTCGGCGATCGCCAGGTGGCGCAGGCCCGGCGGAACGTTGGGGATGTTCGTGCGGGCCACCTGCAACCCCGACGACCAGGCGATTGCTGCCACCATCCCCCGTGGGGGGCCTCCCCAGGCCGCCAGCGCCTCGGCGGGGCTGTCGCCGACGAACTGCTCGAACGCGCACACCCGGCCCTTGCGGACCTCCACGACGCGTACCGCCCCGCCGTCGATCTCCACCCCGACCGCGTTGGCCGGGGTGGTCGGGACCGCAGCGGGGGCTCTCGGCTTGCCGCCCCGGCGGCGGGAGAGCGGATTGGCGAGCGGCATCAGGATCCTCCTCCTACGGTCAGGGCGTGCGGCCGGGCGGGGGTGACCGCCGGGCGGTCGAGGTGGCTCTCGACGGCCATCCACCGGGCGATCGAGCGGCGCATCTCGTCGGTGTTGTTCCGGACGATCGCCTCGATGAGCGCCTGGCGGGTGGGGAGGCCGACGACGACCGGGATGGTCATCGCCGCCAGCCGGCTGACCAGCGTCGCCCGCAGCCGCCACGCGACCGTGGCGACGATCACGAAGCCGCGGTCCTCGGCGCTGTCGACCAGCTCCAGGCCCGAGGCGTCGGGCACGACCACCACGTAGCGCCCGGAGCGCTCTGGCTGGCCGACCGCCAGACCCAAGCCGGCCTGGCGGGCGACACCAGCGGCGGCGTGGCACGAGCCGAGCACGCTGACCCCGTCCAGTTGTAATGATTGTAATGTTTGTAATGAGGGCGCACCTTGCGGTGCGCAGTGAGACGAGACGTTGCTGTCGGTCACGAGACCACCTCCGCCCGATCGTGTGTGCCGGCGTCCGAATCGGTTCTCGCAGCCCCGGTGGTGGTGGTCGTAGCGGCGGCCCAGTCGCCGGCGAGGACCTGAGCGGCGGCAAGCCCGGGACGCTCCGAGCCGAGCCGCCCGACACGCCCGGCGATGCCGGCGACCACCTCGGCAGACGTCTCCGGCGTCCCGGCAAGCACCGCGGCGAACTGGGAGGCCAGCCACCTCCGGGCGGCCTCGTCGCCCTCGCCGATCACCCGGCGCAGCTCGGCGAGCAGCACCGCCGCCCCCTTGGCCATCCCCGCCGCGTCCAGGCGGTAGGAGAGCTTCGCTGCGGCCAGGTTGCGCTCCTCGACGGTCCGCTCCAGCTGCGTCTCCAGGTGGTCGACGGTGTTGAGCGCCGCGCGGCGGAACCCGGCAACGCTCGCCGGTTCCGCGTCGGCCCGCATGGCGCTCAGGGCGGCCAGCGACGCGACGTCGGCCGCCGGGTCGGAGCCGTACGGCCGGCGGGGGGCCTCGGAGGTGTTGAAGGAGGGAGGTGGGGACTGCTGCACTGTGACCGCCTATGCGCCGACGCCGCGGAACGCTGCGATCAGGCCTTGGCGCTGGCCGCGGCGAAGGGTGTGGTGCCATCCCGACGACGAGAGCAGGGCGTGCGGACCGGAGCACGATGACCGGTCCGCACGCCCTGCCGTCCCGGTCGGCTAGGCCTTGGCGCTGGCCGCAGCGAAGCTCGGCTGCCAGCCGGAGGTCGGAGCCGTGAACGCGGCGGTGCAGCCCGCGGTCCCGCCAGCACTGCCGGCGGAGCTGGTGCCCGCTCCGTAGTAGGTGCCCGGAGCGGTCACCGCGGAGGTGCCGATCGCGCCGGAGCTAGCGGACTCGATGTCCATCAGGTACCAGCACCTGCCGTCGGGCGCCCACGCGGCGAGGGCGATCGACTGGGCGCCGTGCTTCTCCGACACCTGGTTGGTGGCGCTGACCGTGGCGTCCGAGGTGCCACCCGGGTTGACCGTGGCGCCGGGGCTGTCGGCGTTCAGGTAGCCGGTCATGGTGGCGTGCCCGCCGGGGAAGGTGCTGAAGTCGTTCTGCGACGCGTAGGACGCCTTCGCGGCGACGAAGACGTGCTGGACGGTCACCTGCGCGGCGCGGTTCTCCGCCCGGTTCCTGGCGGACAGGTAGGTGGGGATGGCCACGGCGAGCAGGATGGCGATGATGAGCAGCACGATCATCAGCTCGATGAGGCTGAAGCCGTGCTGGTCGTCGGGGTTGCGGCGCGCCCGGCGACGGGCTGCCTCGAGGAACTGGGTCACGGTGGAAGGTCCTTTCGAGTCGGCGAACAGCCGGGTGCCGTCCGTCCACCGACCCCCCATGC
>JAJZJY010000796.1 GCA_021809885.1 Actinomycetes bacterium | reverse complement strand
GCCGCTGCGCCAGCAGTCGAGGCACGGGCCGTCTTCGTGCTGCACCTCGAGCAGCTCGATGAGGTGCATGCGTTCGCTCGAGGAAGCCAGTGCCTGCAGCTGCCCACGGGCGTCGACCAGCACCAGGCCCGCCTCGGCCATCCCGAGCACCTCGACTCAGCGCTCGGCCAGGTGGTGGAGGAACTCGATCGGGTCGTAGCCTTCGACCAGGGTGTCGGCCAGCTCCACGAAGGTACGCGCGATCAGGTGCTCTCGAGCCACGGTCCTCTCATCTCTTCGCTTCGGCCCGGCACTGGGAAGTATGGACCACCATTATCGCCGATCGTCGGGACGCCGGTCGGCCCGTACCCAGGGCGTGGGGCTGACGGCCGATGGTGCCGGTTCCCTCACCGCTCGAACCGGAGCCTTCGCGCGACGACATCGGCGGCCACTTCGCCGACCGGACGGTCGCCGGCATCGCCCGTGCCCGGATAGCGGCAACGGCCTCGGCAGGGCCGACGTCGAGCTGCACCACGACCATTCCCGTGGCCTGGTAGAGCTCGGTGCGCTTGGCGGCGAGCCGGTCGAAGACCTCGTGCAGCGACCCGGGGGGCACCTGGGCCTGCAGGCCAAGCGTGATCTCGCACGCCACCTCGGCCATGGCCAGCGCATCGGTGAGCACCCCTTCGCCGAGGGGCCCGGGCCGGTTGCGATAGAGGATCAAGGCCCCAGAGCGCGCCGCGCCGACCTGCAAGGGCAGAGCGAAGACCGCTGCCGCCCCCACAGCGACCGCCTCGGGAGCGAACGCCGGCCAGCGAGTCGAAGAGCTCAGTTCCGGCTCCAGGACAGCCCGTCGGGTGCGATGAGCGTCGACGGCCGGCCCTTCGCCGGTGCTGAACTGCAGGTCCACGACGGCTGCGGCCACCTCGTCGGAGGCGGCGATGTTGCCAGGATCCTGGCCGGAGAGGATCAGCGCCACCGCCGTACCGCTCACCGCCAACTGCTCGGCGCAGGTGCCACAGAGCCAGTCGAGCGAGGTATCGGGATCGCCGACCTCTCCCTGAAAGTCCAGGATCCTGCCCAGGCGCCGGCTCGTCACGACCGTCCCACTTCGCCGTCCCGACGCTGTCCCATGCGGAGCCGAGGTGCGCGGTCCGGCACCGATACCTCGAGAGCGCCATCTTCGATCCGCATTTGTCCTTCCTCTGGCGCAGTGGCTGCGAGAGCAGAGGGACGCCGCAACGGGGTCTGGATCGAGCGTCGACGAGCGGGCAGGACACGCCGCACCAGCCTTTGCACGCTCGTTCGGCGAAGTGGCCCCGACGTCTCCCGCACGGCCTTGCTTCGCCTCGGGTAGTAACCTCCTGAGCAGTAGTTGCGACTGAGCCCTCTCGGGCCCAGTCTGCGACATCGTTGCTCCAGACCCTGGCGGCGCTGACCTCGAGTGTCATGCTCGAAAAGACGACCAGGAGCAAAGGAGCAACGTTGGAGATCTGCCCCTCGGGCCAGCTCCTCGAGATCGACTGCGCAGACCGGCATGCCACCGGCGTTGGCGGTGGAGCCCACCCCTCCGAGTCTGGTGCCCTACCCGTCGTGGACCCCCGCCGATCCGGCCACCGCGGGGCCGAACGGAGCCTCTCTTGCCTCGGGGCCGTCGCTCAGGGCCCGACGATGAGTCGACCGCCTGCCGCGTCGCCTCGGGTATGCGCGGTAGCGCTCTTGTCCAGGGGCGCGATGTGACCAGCGCGAACGGCACGACCCCGCCGCGTCCCGGCCCGTCCAACCAGCGCCCTCTCCTGCCCGCTCCGACCCCGGGTGCACCGCGCTGGCGGATGTGGATCCTGCCGATCGGGATCGCGCTGGCCCTCCTCTTGCTCCTCCACCCAGGTTCCAAATCCACGCCGACCCGCACGTTGACCTACACCGGCTTCGTGAACGAGGTGACGGCGAACAAGGTGTCGACGGCGACGATCACCTCGACGGGCTCGGTCACCGGCACGCTCCACGGCGGCGCCCACTACACCTCCCAGATCCCGACCGCCTTGAACGACACCTCTCTGTCGCCCCTGCTTCGTGCGCACAAGGTGCAGGTGACCGGAACCATCCCCTCCACCAGCTCGGTACTGAGCGTGCTGAGCTTCCTGCTGCCCTTCGTCCTCATCGTCGGGGTGTTCATCTGGATCGGTCGCAAGAGCCGCAAGCAGATGGGCGGAGGGCTCGGCGGCCTCGGCGGGATCATGGGCATCGGCAAGTCCAAGGCCAAGGTCTACGACGAGGAGCGGCCTACCACCCGCTTCTCCGACATCGCCGGCTACGAGGGCTCCAAAGCCGAGGTCATGGAGGTCGTCGACTTCTTGAAGCACCCGGACCGCTACGCGGCGGCTGGTGCGGTGGGCCCGAAAGGCGTGCTCATGGTCGGACCACCCGGGACCGGCAAGACCCACCTGGCGAGAGCCGTCGCCGGTGAGGCCGGTGTCCCGTTCTTCGCCCTGTCGGGGTCGAGCTTCGTCGAGATGTTCGTGGGCGTCGGCGCCTCCAGGGTCCGGGACCTCTTCGCCGACGCCCGCAAGCGGTCACCCTCGATCATCTTCATCGACGAGATCGACGCCATCGGGGGACGGCGCGGCCCGGGCGGCTTCGGCTCCAACGACGAGCGCGAGCAGACGCTCAACCAGCTGCTCTCGGACATGGACGGGTTCGAGCCGGGCGCCGCCGTGGTCGTCATGGCCGCGACCAACAGGGCCGAGATCCTCGACGCCGCGCTGCTGCGACCGGGACGCTTCGACCGGACCGTCGAGATCCCTCTTCCCAACCAAAAAGAGCGTACGGCGATCCTCGCCATTCATTCGAAGACCAAGAAGCTCGGTCCCCACGTCGA
>JAJZJY010000026.1 GCA_021809885.1 Actinomycetes bacterium | reverse complement strand
CGCCGGGGGGTGGTGCTCAGCGCCTCCCGACACTCCCGCCTGCGCCAACCGCGCGCCGCAAAGCCGACCGCGCGCACCCGGGCCCCGCTACCGTCGCCTGTGCGCGCGGCTCACCCAGCTGCGCGCGGTTTGCCCACCCCCGGCCCTCAGGGACGGTCGGCAGGCTCCGGCTGGACTTTCAGCCGGAGCCCAGGAGCCTGGTCGGGCTGTACCGCCGTTCGGCGAGCACGATGCGGGAATGGTGCTCGGCCGCCCCGAGCTTGCGCAGGACGTCGAGGACCGACTCCAGGTCGGCTGTCCCGCTGCTCGCGATGCGAAGCTGGTAGTCGTACTCACCGGTCGTGTGGATGAGCCCGAGGACCTGGGGAACGCCATCGAGGCCCTCCTCGAAGCGTTCCCGGGCCACCGCTTCCTTCAGCTTCACGTCGGTCAGGGCGAACAGTGCTCGCCCGAGCCGGGCGAGGTCGAGCTCGGCGTGGTACCCGGCGATGACCCCCGTCGCCCTCAGGCGCCGGACCCGGTCCGCTGTGCTGTTCGCGCTCAGGTGCACCGCCTGCGCCAGTTGCTGGTAGCTCAGGCGGGCGTCGTCCACCAGCAGGCGGACGAGCTCACGGTCGATGTCGTCCACGGCTCACCTCGATCCTCGCGCCCGTTAGGGCTGCACACCTCGCGATCCTAGACAGAACTGGCCAATGGGATGAGGATAGCGCCATGATCACGGCGGGACTTGCCCGATGCTGAAGTCATGGAGCTGCTGCTGCTCGAGCTGGTTCTGGCGCCGTCGCTGATCGTCGTCGGCACCCTCGCGCACCGGCGGTGGGGGCCGCGTGCCGGTGGGCTCGTCATCGGCCTGCCCATCACCAGCCTTCCGCTCCTGCTGCTCGTGGACCTCACGGACGGCCCACGGTTCGCCGTGGCGACGGCGGGTGCGGGCCTGGCCGGCGTCGTGGCCCAAACCCTGGCGCTCTACGTGTGGGCCGTCGAGCTGCGCCGCAGGAGGACAGGTCCCGCCCTGCTGGCGGGCTTGGTTGCCTTCGGCGGGCTCGTGGCCGGGCTCACCGTACTGCCACCGCTGCCGGCTGTGCTCGCCGCCGGCGGCGGCCTGGCATCCCTGATGCTGGCGTTGCGGCGGTGGCCGGCGGCTCCGCCAGCAGCGGCATCTCCCGACACGGCGCCGGCGCCGGCGCGGTCGGCGCTGTCGCCCGGCTCGGACCTGGTCCTCCGGCTCGCGCTCGCCGCCGCCTTCACCGTTCTGATCGGCCATGCGGCCGGGGTGGTCGGCCCGCGGCTGTCCGGCCTGGTCAGCGCCTTCCCGGTGATCACGGTGGTGATGGGCTTCCTCTCGTCGCGCTCGGAGGGCAGCGTCGCCGCCTCGGCGTTGCTGAGGGCGGTCGCCCGCGGGTCGTTCCCGAGCGTCACAGCCCTGCTGGTCCTCGCGTTGGTGTTGCCGACCGGACACGTGCTGCTCGCATTCTTGGCGGCGGTGCTGGCAGCCGTCGTCACCCAGGTCGTGGCGAGCGTCCTGCCCGAGGGTGCTCCCGACGCGTCGCCGGGGCAGCGAGCGGGTCAGCCGGCGAGCGCCGCGAGCAGCCGCTGAGGCGTCTCCTTGGGTGACACCTTGTACCACACCTCCCGGAGGGCGCCGTCCTTGCCGATGAGGAACGCCGAGCGTTCGATGCCCATGTACCTCCTGCCGTACATGGACCTCTCGACCCATACGCCGTAGGCATCGGCGGCGGCGTGGTCGGCGTCGGACAGCAGCGGGAAGCCGAGCGAGTACTTCTGGTCGAACCTGGCCTGGCGGGCCGGCGGGTCGGGGCTGATGCCCACCACGGCAACGGCGCCGGCGATGTCGGCGAGGGCGTCGCGCAGGCCGCAAGCCTGGGCGGTGCACCCCGGGGTGTCCGCCTTGGGGTAGAAGTAGACGAACACCGGTCCGCCAGCACGCAGATCGCTGGAGCCCACCTCGTTGCCGTGCTGGTCGAGCAGGCGGAAGTCGGGTGCCGGGTCGCCCGGCTGCAGTCGTGCGGCCATCCCCAGAGGGTAGAGCCCCGACGACCGGCCGGCGACACAGCAGCGCTCGACGGGCCGGCGTGACGACCTGCCACGGCGGAAGCTCCGGGGTGGCCTAGGTTCGCAGGGTGAGCACTGCGCCCGACGACGAAGGGATGCCACGGGCGCCGGGCCCGGCCACGCCGCCCGCCGACCTGGCACAGGGCGCGTTCAGCGACGATCCCCCCTGGCTGGTCGTGCCCGGTGAGCTGCGCTGGCGGGCCGGGGTCGACAGCCTGCGGCGACAGGTCGCCGCGCAGGTCCCCAAGCTTCTCAGGCGCCGCACAGTCCCACCCGCGCGCAGGGTGCTGCGCACCGGCGCCGAGCTCGGGACCGCCCTCGCCCTGTGGCGCCTGGTCGAACGGCGCGCCGCCCGCCGCCACGGCCGCCCGGAGCTGTCCCGGGCCGGCGTCTCCTGCCGGTTGCGGCGGGCCTTCGAGCGGCTGGGTCCGACCTACATCAAGTTGGGCCAGATCATCTCCTCGGGCGAAGGCCTGTTCCCAGCTGAGCTGGTCAGCGAGTTCAAGTTGCTGCGCGACCGGGTGCCGCCCGAGGCGTTCGAGGACGTGCGCGCCGTGGTGGAGGAGGATCTCGGCCGGCCGCTCGAGGAGGTCTTCTCGAGCTTCGAGCGGGAGCCGGTGGCGGCAGCGAGCATCGCCCAGGTCCATGCCGCCACGCTGCTGACCGGCGAGAGCGTCGTGGTGAAGGTGCAGCGCCGCGAGGTCGCCAGCGTCGTGCGCCGGGACCTCGAGGCCATGAGCTGGATAGCACCCGCCCTGATCGGGCGGATCCCGGTCGCAGCCCTGGCCAACCCCCCGGCTCTGATCGAGCTGTTCGCCGAGACCATCACCGAGGAGCTCGACTTCCGCCTCGAGGCCGACAACATGCTCGACGTCGCTCACGTGCTGGCGGAGACCAACCAGCGGGCGGTGGTCGTCCCCCGGCCTCATCCCGACCTCGTAACCCGGCGGGTGCTGGTGATGGAGTGCCTGGAGGGCTTCGGCTTCGACGACGTGGCCGGCATGCGTGCCGCTGGCATCGACACCGAGGCCGTTGTGCGTGCCCTCATCATCTCCTTCCTCGAGGGGGCGGTGCTCTTCGGCGTGTTCCACGGCGACCTCCACGGCGGCAACCTGTTCGTGCGGCGCGACGGGCGTGTCGCCCTGCTGGACTACGGCATCACCGGCCGCCTCGACGAGTCGCGGCGACTCGCCTTCCTGCGCATGCTCATGGGCGCGAGCATCAACGACCCCGGCATGCAGCTCGCCGCCCTCCGGGATCTCGGCGCCCTCCCGCCTGACGCCGACCTGGACGCCGTCGTGCGCGACCTGGGGCTCGACCAGGCACCGAAGGACCCGACGACCATGGCACCGGAGGAGCTGCTGGGCGAGCTGCGAGAAGTCACCAAGCGGCTGCTCGAGTACGGTGCCCGGTTCCCCAAGGTCCTCATGCTCTTCGTGAAGGACCTGCTGTTCATCGACGGGGCGCTGGCGACGCTGGCACCCGACATCGACCTCTTCGTGGAGATCACCCGGATCGCGACGTACTTCACCATGCGCTACGGCGAGCGCATCGCCGGCGACATAGGGATCGACCCGCGGGCCAATCCGGTGGACCTGGAGGGCGTGCGGGCGACGGTGGGCGTCAGCTCGGACGTCGATCACCTGACGTACCGGGAGCTCCAGGCTCGCCGGGAACTGATCCGCAAGCGGATGGAGGACCACCGCCGGCGGGCGAGGCGCTAGTTCACGTTCGCATGCACCGGCCGCCACCGGTGCCGACGACTACTCCCGGATGGCCAAGCCGTCGCTGGCATCGAAGAACTGCATGCGCTCCGTGTCGACAGCGAAGCGGCCGCGGGAGCCGGGCTTCATCCCCGAACGGGTGTCGACGCGCGCCACGCCCTCGCCGTGGTGCAGCGTCACCTCGCCGGCGTTGTCGGCGCCCTCGGCGAGGATCCGCTCGGCGTCGATCGAGAAGTGCACCTGCAGCTCGTTGCCGAGGGCTTCGACGAGCTCGACATCGCCCTCGATCACATTGCCGTCACTCCGCTCGTTGGCGGCAGGAAGGTGTTCGGGGCGCAGGCCGATGACGACCGCCCGTCCCGCGTACCCCGCGAGCGTCGGCCGGGCGACGCGCACCGCCTCGGGGAGCTCGATGCGCTGCGAGCCGAGGCGCAGCGCCCCGGCCCCGGCCTCCAAAGTGGCCTCGTACAGGTTCATCGCCGGCGAGCCGATGAACGCAGCGACGAACATGTTGCACGGCCGGTCGTAGAGGGTCTGGGGATCGTCGACCTGCTGGATCACCCCGCTGCGCATCACGGCCACCCTGTCGCCCATCGTCATGGCCTCCACCTGGTCGTGGGTGACATACACAGTCGCCACCCCCAGGCGCCGCTGGATGCGGCTGACCTCGGCGCGCATCTGGACCCGGAGCTTGGCGTCGAGGTTGGACAGCGGCTCGTCCATGAGGAACACCGACGGCTCCCGGACGATGGCGCGGCCCATGGCGACACGCTGGCGCTGCCCGCCGGAGAGCTGGCCCGGTTTGCGGTCGATCCACTCAGTCAGGCCCAGGATGTCGGCCGCCTCCTTCACCTTGCGGTCGATCTCCGCCTTGGGCATCTTGCGCAGCTTCAGGGCAAAGCCGATGTTCTCCGCCACGGTCATGTGCGGGTACAAGGCGTAGTTCTGGAACACCATCGCGATGTCCCGCTCCTTGGGGCCGAGGTCGTTGACGACCTTGCCCCCGATGCGCATCGTGCCCGCGCTGATGTCCTCCAAGCCGGCGACCATGCGCAAGAGCGTGGTCTTGCCACAGCCGGACGGCCCGACCAGCACCATGAACTCACCGTCGGCGACGTCGAGATCGACTTCCTTCACCGCCTCGAAGCCGTTGGGGTACACCTTCACGACTTTCTCCAGGGTGATGTCTGCCATAGGGGTCCTCCTCCCGGCCGGCTCAGCCGGCGGCTTCGTGGGGTTGGATCACGACGGCCTCGAAAGGGCCGAGCACCAGCGCCGGGTCGGCGGGCCGCCGCCCCACCCGGACTCCGCCGCCCTGGACACCGACGGCGCTGGAGATGATGACCTCGCCGGCGGGCACGTCGATCTGCACCTCGTCGGCGGCGAGGTTCGCGGCGACGACCAGCGGCCCGCTGCGGTACACCCACTGATCCCGCCCGGACGGCAGTTGCTCATACCCGGCGACATCTCCGGCCGTGTGCCCGGTGAGCCGCTGCCGGCGCAGGTCGAGCAGGGCGCGGGTGAGCGAGAGCGTCGAGGCCGGGTCCTCGCGCTGCTCGGCGACAGTGAGACCGTCGCGGTCACCTGCGGGCAACCACGGGCGGGTCCCTCTGGGAGCGAACCCGTAGAGCGGCCCCGGCTCCCATGGCATCGGTGTGCGTGCCCGATCCCGGTTGAAGCGATCGTCGGGCGCCCGCCAGCTCATCGGGTCGCGTTGCTCGTCAGGGGGGACGGGCACGTCCGTGAGCCCCAGTTCGTCGCCGTAGTACAGCACGACCGTGCCCGGAAGGGTACAGAGCAGCACCAGCGCCGTCCGGGCCCGCGCCGGGTCGCCGGCTCCCCAACGGGTCGGCAAGCGCGACACGTCGTGGTTGGACCCGACCCACACCGGGCAGGCGCCGGGCGGCAGGGCGGCGAGCGTGGACGCGACGATCGACGACAGCTCGGCAGCCCGGAACGGCGCGAAGACGAACGGGAAGTTGAACGCCAGGTGCAGTTCGTCGTCGTCGCCGTAGAACGACGCCAACCGCTGCGCGTCGAACACCCAGGTCTCGCCGAGGAGCAGCCGGGCAGGACGGTACTCGCCGGCGAGCTTCCGCCACGCCCGGTAAACCTCGTGGGCCTCCGGCTGGTTCATGCTGCGGTCGGCGGCCAGGCCAAAGGGCGCAGCCGGCCCCTTGGGGGCCGGCGAGTCGTCCCGCAGCTGCCGGTCCTTGTACAGCGAGTGGGCCACGTCGATGCGGAACCCGGCGACGCCCCGGTCGAACCAGTACCGCAGGACCCGGCCGAGCTCGGCGTGCACCTCCTCGTTCCACCAGTTGAGGTCCGGCTGGCCGGGCAGGAAGTTGTGCAGGTAGTACTGGCCGCTACCCTCGTCGAGGGTCCAGGCCGAGCCGCCTGCCGCGGACCGCCAGTTGTTGGGCGGACCGCCGTCGGGACCGGGGTCGGCCCACACGTACCAGTCGCGGTGAGGCGCTTCCCGCGATGAGCGCGCCTCGACGAACCAGGGGTGCAGCGAGCTGGTGTGGTTGGGCACGAGGTCGAGCAGGACGCGGATGCCCCGCTGTGCCGCCTCGGCTACGAGGCGGTCGAGCTCCTCGAGGGTGCCGAGCTCCGGGTGCACGCCGTAGTAGTCGGCGACGTCGTAGCCCCAGTCCTCGTCAGGGGACGGCATCGTCGGCGAGAGCCACAGCCCGTCGATGCCCAGCCAGCTCAGATGGTCGAGGCGGCGGCGCACACCGGCCAGGTCTCCGTAGCCGTCCCCGTCGCTGTCCTGCCAGGACCGGACGTAGACCTGGTAGAGGGCGGCACCCTCCCACCACCGTTCGCCGGCCGCCGACCCTTCGCCGGCCGTCAACCCTTCACCGCGCCGGAGGTCAGGCCCGACACGACCGACTTGCGGAAGACCAGGACAAGCACGGCGATCGGAATGGCGGCGACGCAGCTGGTCGCGAAGTACATCCCGTAGGGGACCGAGTACTGCCCGCCGAACTGGGAGATCCCAACCGGGATCGTCCGGAAGTTGTTGTCGCTGTTGAACGACAGGGCCATGAGGAACTCGGTCCAGCACGCCGTAAAGGTGAAGATGCCGGCGGTGAAGAGCCCCGGCAGGGCCTGGGGGAGGATGATCGACCACAGGGTCCGCAGCGGCGAAGCCCCGTCGATGCGGCCGGTCTCCTCCATCTCCTTGGGGATGCCCATCAGGTAATTGCGAAGGATCCAGATGGCGAACGGGAGGTTGAACGCCGTGTACGGCAGGATCAGGGCCTGGTAGCTGTTCAGCCACCCGATGCTCTTCATGATGAGGAACAGCGGGGCGATCACCGCGATCGCGGGGAACACCGAGATCATGAGCAGCACCATCATCAGCGGGAGCTTGCCCCGCATCGGCATGCGTCCCAGGCCGTAGCCGGCCAGCGTCCCGAGGACGAGCACCAGCGCCGTGGTGGAAACCGCGACGATGACCGAGTTGAGGATGTAGCGGCCGCTCGTGTCGCCCGAACCGTTCCCACCGAAAGCGGAGACGTAGTTGGAGGTGGTCCAGGGGTGGGGCAATATCGACGTCGTACCGATCGACGCCGGCCCCTTGAAGCTCGACAGCAGCATCCAGGCGATTGGCAGCAGGACGAAGAGCACCACGACGACGACGGCGACCCACATCGCGGGGCCGATCGGGGCGCCGCGCCCACGCCGCCTGCGCCGGCGCGTCGCAGGGACCGACGAGGCGACAGAGGTGCTGGGACGGTTTGCGGTGACGGTGGCCATCTCAGCTGATCTCGCTTCCGACCTGGGCGCGGAACACCTTCAGGAACAGCAGGCAGCCGATCACCACGAGCAGGGCGGTGGTGGTGGCGATCGCCGCCCCGGGCCCGAACAAGAAGTCCTGGAACATGACGTTGTAGCCGAGGATAGCCAGCGGGGTGGTGGCGAACCCAGGACCGCCGTGGGTGAGCACGAACGGCAGGTCGAACAGGCCGAACGCCTGCAGGACCCGGAACAGCACCGCCAACGCGATCGTCGGGCGCAGCAGCGGGAAGGTGATCTTCCAGAACGTCGTCCACCCGCTCGCCCCGTCCACCTCGGCCGCCTCGTAGACGTCCCGGGGGAGCATCACCAACCCGGCCAGGACGATGATCGCCACGAACGGCGTCGTCTTCCAGATGTCTGCCACGCACAGGGCGGCGATGGAGGGCGCAGCGCTGCCGAGGATGCTGGGGGACCCCAGCCCCACGGCCCGGAAGATGGCGTCGATGATCCCGTACTGCTGGTCGTACATGTAGGACCACAACTCCGCCGAGATGACGGTGATCAGCGACCACGGGATCAGCAGGATTGCCATGAGCAACCCGCGGCCCCTGGTCATCCGCTCCAGGACGAGAGCGAAGGCCGTGCCGACGACGAGCTCGATGCTCACGGTCACGACCGTGTAGAGGACTGTGAAGACCAGGGCGTAGCGCCACGGGCCGTAGTTGACGACCAGCGAGTAGTTGTGCAGGGTCAGCCCGTTGAGTGAGTAGCCGTTGCCGGAGACGTTCACCTTGCTGAAGCTCATGATCACGGAGTAGACGATCGGGAAGATCGTCACCGCTGCGATCACGATCAGCGCCGGCGCGGAGAACGACCAGCCGAGGCGGGCCAGCCGCCGCCGGAAGGCGTCGTGGCGCCCCACGACTGTGGGAGCGGTTCCCCCGGGCGGCTCGCCGGCGGGGACGGCACTGCTGGCAGCTAGGGGGTCGGCGACGGCCAAGGTGCCTCCTCTACGGACGCCGGGGGGCGGGGCGACCCGCCCCCCGTGCGTCGGTGGGTCAGATCCCTCCGGAGAGAGCCGTGTTGATGGACGAGCTCATGGCCTTGACGGCCGCTGCCGGCGACTCGCTGCCGGCCAGGGACTGCGACACGTTCTGGTAGATGGCCTGGCTCACCGCCGCGTACTTGGGCGTCTGGGACGGGCGGGCGACGAGCTTCAGCTCGTGGACGATGGCTAGGACCGGGTTCACGGCCTTCACCTTGGGGTTGTTGCGGACACTGTTGATAGTCGGGATCTCGGAGACATCCGTGGCCATGTCGTACTCCGCCGTCGGGCCGGTCATCCACTTGACGAACGTCAGGTCGGCAGCGACGTTCTTGCTGTGCGGGTTGATGTACAGGTTCCACCCGCCGATGTTGGAGTACCCCGGCCAGGACGACGCGGACACCGACGGCATGGGCTCGACGCCGACCTTCCCGATCACCTTGGAGCCGGCCGCCTGGGACGTCGAGTACCCGTAGTCCCAGTTGCGCATGAAACCGGCCTGCCCATCCTGGAAGGCGGTCATCGCCTGGGCCTCCTCGAACGTGGACGAGTTCTTCGGCGACAGACCCTGCTTCACGAAGCTGTCCTCGAGGGTGAGCGCCTTGACGGCGGCGCTGCTGGACAGCAGCGCCGACTTCTTCGCGTTGGGCGTGAGGACGTTGCCGCCCTCGTCGGCGAGGAACTCCATGTAGTCGCAGGTCGCGCCCTCGTAGTCGGCCCCCTGGAACACGTAGCCGTACTGCACCTGGTGCTTGGCCAGCATGGCCCGGGAGTCGCTCTGCACCTGGGCCCACGTCTTCGGGACCGGCAGGTGGTCAGCGGCCAGGAGGTCCTTGCGGTAGTAGAGGAAGCCGGCGTCCTGGAAGAACGGCGCGCCGTAGACCTGGCCGTTGTAGGACGCCCCCTGGATGAGCCCGTTGGCGAACGTGCCGAAGTAGCTCTTGGGCAGGTACTTCGACAGTGGCAGGGCGAAGCCGCGGGAGCCGAACTGCGCCGGCCAGATGACGTCGCCCATGTACACGTCGGGGCCGCCACCGCCGGCGATGGCGGTGGTCAGCTGCGACTCGTAGGTCGTCGTACTCGTCGACGCCGATTGCAGCGTCACGTGGATGTGGGGGTACGCCTTCTCGAACGCCTTGATGAGGGTCGTGCGAATGTCGGGGCCGCTGGTGTTGATCGGGCTCGCCTCCCACACAACGGTCCCGGAGGTGGCGTTCCCCTGCAGCCCAGGCGGCTTGCCGAGCCCGGCGGTGGACGTCTTCGGCGCGGTGGCGCTCGAGCTGCCCGAGCCGCACGCCGAGAGGACGAGGGCCAGGCCGGCCACGAAGGCGCCGGCGGTGAGGGCAGGGCGGGCGGGGCGCCGCCGGCGCGAACCGGTCGGGCCGAGCACCATGGACGACGGGGAAGCAGAAGGGGAAGGAACGGTCACGTGTGCCTCTCTCATTTCTCGGGGGGACAGGCGGCCCCGGCGAGCGCGGGGACGGGCGGTGGTGCAGAAGTGGTGCGGGGCATCAGTTGCAGTGGTAGGACGGTGCGGGCCGGCGCGGCCGGCTCGTCGCGGATCAGGGAGCAGATGAGGCCGGCCCCGATAGCGCCGGAACGCTGGAGCGGCTGGCGGACGGTGGTGAGGCCGAGGAGCTCGGCGGTGTCGATGTCGTCGAAGCCGACGACGGAGAGGTCCCCGGGTATACGACGACCCACCTTCTCGGCCGCCTGCATGACACCGAGTGCCTGGGTGTCGGACGCAGCGAACACCGCCGTGGGCGGGTCCGGCCGCTCGAGCAGTCCGATCGCCAGCTCGGCGGCGTTGGCCGCGCTGTGCTCGCCGCGGCGCACGAGACCGGCGTCGGCTGCGATACCCGCCTCGCGCAGGGCCCGCCGGTAGCCGTCGAGGCGACGGGAGGAGGCGGCGGAGTTGAGGGGTCCCTCTGGGTCGTCACCCACGAAGCCGATCCGCCGGTGCCCGAGAGCCAGCAGGTGGCCGGTGGCCAGGCGCCCGCCGGCCACATCGTCGACAACGACTCGCGGCACGCCGGCGGCGTCCACGTCGATGAGGACCAGCGGCACGCCGGTGGCGCGCAGGGCGTCGAGCTGCTCGCGCCGCAACGGCACGGAGACGATGAGGATGCCGTCGACGCGGTGCAACTCCGTCCAAGCCCGCAGGTGGCGGTCACGCTGCTCGGGGGTCTCGACGTTGCAGACGATGCAGTCGAAGCGCTCGGCGTCGAGGACGGCGATGATCCCAGCAAAGCGGGCGACGACCGACGGGCGGCTCAGGAAGGGTACGAGCACGGCGACGGCGCGGGTGCTGCCCGAGGCCAGCCCGACGGCGAGACGGTTGGGCCGGTAGCCCAGCTGGCGGATGACGGCCAGCACCCGCCGGCGGGTCTCGTCACGCACGTGAGGGTGCCCGTTGAGGACCCGGGACACGGTCCCAGTGCCGACACCGGCAGCGCTCGCAACCTCCCCGATGTTGACGGCCCGAGCCAGCGGTGCATCACCTCCCCGATCGCCTGAATCGTTGGAACCGGTTCCACCAGTATGAAACGGTCAATCGGGAGTGTCAAGGCAAGCGTTCAGCAGGAGTTCAGGGAGAGCTCATGAAGTCCCCGGGGTCCTCCGCCTCCTCCAGGGCGAGGAGCTCCAGCTCCCCGGTCGGGTCGGGCAGCACGACGCGCTCCTCGGGACGCCGGCGGAGCACGTCTTCGAAGAACGACGGCCGGGCCACCTCGTCGGGTACGTCCCGCCGGGCGCGCTCGGAGAGGAACCAGCGATGCTCGAGATACTGGTGGTACGCCTCGGCCGGCTCGAGGCGCGTGCCGAGCTCCGGTGGGACGGCCGACACGAACGGCTCGAAGCGGTCGGTCAACCACCGGTGGGCGGCGATGGCCTCCGAGAGGGGACGGCCGGCACGCCGCTCGAGGACGGCCTTGTAGGACTCCAGGTCGTTGAGCAGCCGGCGGGCCTGGTTCTCCTGCACCTCGATGCCGGTCAGGCGGGCGAGCCGCCGGGCGTGGTGGCCCTCCTCCACCACCGACGGGCGGATGCGGATGCGGTCCTCGCCGGCGCGCACGGCCAGCTCGGTGACGTCGAAGCCCAGCCGGTTGAGGCGGGCGACGCGCTCCTCCAGCCGCCAGCGCTCGTCGGCGGCGAAGTCCTCCTCGGCGGTCAGCTCCCGCCACAGCATCCCGTAGCGGGCCTCGACCCGGGAGGCGAACGCCAGCGGGTCGGTGTGCTCCTCCATGCGGCCGGCGGCGAGGAGGTCGGCCACTCCCCCGGCGATGTTGGCGACGGCGATCTCCAGGTCCGTCTCCCGCTGGCCGTCGGTGAGGCGGGGGTGGTGATCGGCGGTCTCGGCGTCGACGAGGTAGGCGGCCAGGCTCCCGGCGTCCCGGCGGAACAGCATGTTGGCCAGCGAGCAGTCGCCCCACCAGAATCCCTCGACGTGCAGCTGCACGAGGAGCACGGCGGCGGCGTCGACGAGGCGGCGCTGGTGCTCGATGCCGCCCTCGCGCGCCAGCAGGTAGGTGTAGGGCAGTGAGAAGTCGAGGTAGCGGGTGACGACCACGCCCACCAGGCCGCTGTCGCGTCGGGTCACGGTGCAGACCGGCTCGACGGCGGGCAGCTCGGCGTCTGCCATCTCCCGCAGCGCCGCGTACTCCCGCCGGGCCAGCCGGTCGCCGATCTCCTTGATGGCGAGGACCCGCCCGTCGATCTCGACGAAGCGCACGGGGTGGCGCGACGGCCCGCGGGCCATGCGCACGAGGCGGGGGTCGTTCCAGCTGTCGAGGGGCCTGCTCCAGTCGAGCTCGAGCAGGTGGGCGTATGGCCCGCCGCTGGCGATCTGCACGTCCATCCCCGGGGGTCCTACCCGTAGCGCGCCGCCAGCCGCTCCCCCAGCCGAGCCAGCTCGGCGCGCACCTCGTCGGGCCCGTGCACCTCCACCTCGTCGCCGAAGCCGGCCAGCTCCCAGGCCGCCACCGTGGCGTTGGGCATGGTCACGACCCAGCGCCCCGGCCGGTCCGTCACGGTGATGGGCGCCCACCCCGCGATCGCCGCCCGCACCCGCCCCGCCATCCTCTCCGAGACGGTCAGCTCCACCTCGATGCCGGCGAAGCGGTCCCGCATGCGCCGCTCGACGTCCGCCCAGACGGCGGCGAGGTCGAACCCCTCCGGCCTGACCGCCGGCAGGCCCGTACCCGCCACCGACGTCACCCGGGAGAGACGGTAGGTGCGCAGCCCGGCCGGCGCCATCGCGACGAGGTACCAGACGTCGCGCTTGCACACCAGGCCGAGGGGATGGAGGCGGCGGACCTCGGAGGGCCGGCCGGGAGGGGCGTAGGACACGTCGACCTGCCTGGCCCGCAGCACGGCGGAGCGCAACTCGCCGAGCCATGCCGGAGGATCGGGCGCCTCCCGGCCCCAGCCGGCACGGTCGACGAGGATCGCGGCCCGGGCGGCCTGCACCCGTTGGCGCAGCGGCTCGGGCAGGGCGGCGAGCACCTTGCGCATGGCAGCCTCGAGCTCGCCGCCGACGGTGGGGTTGCCGGGCGTCGTAGCCACCGACAGGGCCTCGGCCTCGTCGGCGGTGAGGCCGGTCAGGTCGATGCGGTGGCCGCCGAGGATCGCCCAGCCCCCTCCCCTCCCCCGCTGGCTGTAGAGCGGGATGCCGGCCATGCACAGCGCTTCCAGGTCGCGGCGGACGGTGCGCTCGGAGACCTCCAGGCGGGCGGCGATGTCGGGCGCCGTCAGCTGCCCGTGCGCCTGCAGGAGCAGGAGGATGGCGACGAGGCGGTCGGCGCGCACCCAGCGAAGATAATCCTCGATACAGGTCAGGAGATGGCCTGTTTGGGGGAGCAGGATGCCGGCATGACCGATCACCGCAGCGCCCTGACCACCGCCTACGGGCAGGCAGCAGCCGTCGTCACGGCCGTCCGCCCCGACCAGCTGTCCCTGCCGACACCCTGTCCCCAATACGACGTAGCCGTGCTCGTCGACCACCTCGTCGGCGCCGCCCGGCGCGCCGTCGAGGTCGGGCGGGGCGAGACGCCGGCAGGCGACGAGTTCCCCCACGTCGAGCTGGCCGACGCCCCGGCGCTGCTGCGCGACGCCGGCCACGAATCCGCCAAGGTGTGGGCCGACGACGCCAAGCTGTCGGAGACCACCACCATGCCGTGGGGCGAGACCTACACCGGGGCGACCCTCGTGGACATGTACCTGGCCGAGATCGTGGCCCACGCCTGGGACCTGGCCCGCGCCACCGGCCAGGACGGCGCAATCGACGAGGACCTGGCCGCCGTCGCCTTGGACGCCGCCCGCAGCATGCTGAAGCCGGAGTACCGGGACCTGATGGAAAAGGGCAACCCGTTCGGCGCCGAGGTCCCATGCAGCCCCTCGGCCCCCGCGCCGGCACGGTTCGCCGCCTTCATGGGGCGCGATCCCAACTGACGGCTCGGGGTGAGGCGGCGCGGCCGGTACCCTGGGTGGGCGCCGCCTCCCCCCGGCGAGCGCGTCCCCTTTCCCCCCCGCAGGGAGCCGATGCAGCGCGCCGATCTCCGAAATGTAGCCATCGTGGCCCACGTGGACCACGGCAAGACCACGCTGGTGGACGGGATGCTGCGCCAGTCGGGCGCGTTTGGCCCGCACGCCCAGCTGGCGGATCGGGTCCTCGACAACCTCGACCTCGAGCGTGAGAAGGGCATCACGATCCTCGCCAAGAACACGGCGGTCCGCTACGGCGACCTCACGATCAACATCGTGGACACCCCCGGCCACGCCGACTTCGGCGGCGAGGTGGAGCGAGGCCTCACCATGGTCGACGGCGTGCTCCTCCTCGTCGACGCCAGCGAGGGCCCGCTGCCGCAGACCCGCTTCGTGCTGCGCAAGACCCTCGAGGCCCGCCTGCCGGTGATCCTCGTGGTCAACAAGATCGACCGGCCCGACGCCCGGCCGGCCGAGGTGATCGACGCCGTCTACGAGCTGTTCCTCGACCTCGGCGCCGACGAGAGCCAGATCGAGTTCCCGATCGTCTACTGCAACGCGCGGGAGGGCCGGGCGGCGATGGAGGCCGCCGACGTGGCAGCCGCCCCCGACCTGAAGATCCTGCTCGACCTGCTCGTCGAGGCCATCCCGGCGCCCGAGCACGACGACGGCCACCCCTTCCAGGCTCTCGTCACCAACCTCGACGCCTCGCCCTACGTGGGGCGCCTGGCCCTCTGCCGCGTGCGCAACGGGCGGGTCCGCAAGGGGGAGTCCGTCGCCTGGTGCCGGCGGGACGGCACCGTCGAGCGGGTCCGCATCAGCGAGCTGTACATGACCGAGGCGCTGGAACGGGTCGACGCCGGCCCCGACGGCGCCGGCCCCGGCGACATCATCGCCGTCGCCGGCATACCCGAGATCATGATCGGCGACACACTCGCCGACGCCGACGACCCCCGCCCGCTGCCGGTCATCCGCATCGACGAGCCGAGCCTCGGCATGACCGTCGGCGTCAACACCTCGCCGCTCGCCGGCCGGGACGGCAAGAAGCTCACCGCCCGGCTCATCAAGGGCCGCCTCGACCAGGAGCTGGTCGGCAACGTGTCGATCCGCGTGCTGCCCACCGACCGGCCCGACACCTGGGAGGTGCAGGGCCGAGGCGAGCTCGCCCTGGCCGTCCTCGTCGAGATGATGCGGCGCGAGGGCTTCGAGCTGACCGTGGGCAAGCCGCAGGTGCTCACCCGCACGGTCGACGGCCGCCTGCACGAGCCGATGGAACGGGTGAGCGTCGACATCCCCGAGGACTACCTGGGCGTCGTCACCCAGCTGCTGTCGATGCGCAAGGGACGCATGGAGACCATGACCAACCACGGCACCGGGTGGTGCCGCATGGACTGGCTGGTCCCCTCCCGGGGGTTGATCGGCTTCCGCACCGAGTTCCTCACCGAGACCCGCGGGACGGGCCAGCTCCACCACGTCTTCGAACGCTACGAGCCGTGGCTCGGCGACCTGCGCACGCGCCCCAACGGGTCGATGGTCGCCGACCGGGCCGGCTCCTGCACCGCCTACGCCCTCGCCAACCTGCAGGAGCGGGGGGCGCTGTTCGTGGCCCCCGGCACCGAGGTCTACGAGGGGATGATCGTCGGCGAGAACGCCCGCGCCGAGGACATGGACGTGAACCCCACCAAGGAGAAGAAGCTCACCAACATGCGCGCCGCCGCCGCCGACACCACCGTCGTGCTCGTCCCGCCCCGGCCGCTGTCGCTCGAGCAGGCCCTCGAGTTCACCCGCGAGGACGAGTGCGTGGAGGTGACGCCGGCAACGGTCCGGCTGCGCAAGGTCGTCCTGGAGGCCGCCGAGCGCGGCCGGCGGCGCGGCACGGCCCGCAACGCCGCCAGGGACTGACACCTCGCTGGCCGGACCGTCCGGTCCGGACCGGACGGTCCGGACCGATGGCTGGCGCGCCGAGGTGCTTTCGGGGTAGGCAGTCGGCCATGATGCGCCACGCCACGCCCCGGTCGGGCGCCGGGCGGGGGGCCGGGACGCCGTGAACGTCGACCCGGAGCTGGGCTCGTCACTCCGTGCCGGCACAGGCACGGACCCGGTCGTCGTCGGCGCCCGGTGGCAGGACATCCAACGCCGGCTGCGCACCGCTTCCTGGTTGGGCTCCGACGCCGGCATCGACCTGCGTCCGGAGAGGTCCCCGTACGCCGGCACCGCTACGCGGCTCGCCCTGGCGGCGGTCGTGATCGCCGGCGTACTGGTGCGGTTCGTGCCGGCCGGCCCGCTGTGGTTCGACGAGGCCCAGAGCGTCGGGATCGCCCGCCTGCCGGTACTGCAGCTATTGGGCGCGCTCCGCCAGGACGGCTCGCCGCCTCTGTACTACCTGATGCTGCACGTTTGGATGCTTGCCGTCGGCCGCAGCACCTTCGCCGTGCGTTCCCTGTCCGCACTGTTCAGCGTCGCCACCCTCCCCGTGTTCGGCGCCCTGGCGCGCCGCCTGCTGCCGAGCCGCGCCCAGCTGCCCGCCGTCGTGCTGCTGGCGGCGTCGCCTTTCGCCATCCGCTTCGCCGACGAGGCGCGCATGTACTCGCTGGTCGTGCTCCTCGTCGCCGCCGGGGGCCTGCTGCTCTGCCGAGCGCTCGAGGCGCCGGCCGTCGGGCGGCTCGTGCCGCTCGCCGGGGCGAGCGGGCTGCTGGCCC
>JAJZJY010000795.1 GCA_021809885.1 Actinomycetes bacterium | reverse complement strand
CAGGCCGATCGGTACGCCGCCTTCCACCCGTTGTCGGGCACGGGGTCGAAGACGCTGCTGCCCGGTAGCTCCACGTCCATGAACAGGACCTTCACCTGCAAGCGCCTCGCCCTTGCGGCCGCGAGCGCCTGCACGGCCTGCTCCTGGCCCCACCGGAAGGCCTCGGCGGCCGTACCGTCGTAGCGCGGGTCGGCCCCCGGTCCTGCCATGAACCAGTAGCCGCCGACGCCGATGCCCCGGTGGTACCTGCTCCGCTCGGCGCGGGCAGCTGCGGCGTCGGACGCGGACCACGCCAGCCGGTAGGGAGCGCACCTCTTCCAGCGAGCCCAGTCGCCCACCATGCCCAAGTAGCCGCCGTAGGCACCTCCGACAACCGGTGCGACGTAAGGACCTGACCCGCCGACGGGTACGGTCGCGCTGTCGGTAGCAGTCCAGAAGCGCGCTGGGCTCGACACGGCGGCGTGGGGCGCGGCGAGCGCCACGGCCATCGCCGCCCGGAGGAGGGCTTCCACCAACCTGATCAGGGAGGACATCTCGCTGATCCCGACCCCCATCCGGGCAGCAAGGTTCCCGGCCTTCGGCAGGTTCCTCCCAGCGGCTTCACTGGTGGGGAGCCCGGGAGGGACCATGTCGACACAATCCACTACGTTACGGACCACCTGCCCACGCGACTGCTACGACACCTGCGGCATCGTGGTGGTCCCGCGGGAAGGTCGCACGCCCATCGTGCGGGGCGATCCGGAGCACCCCGTGAGCCGAGGCAAGCTGTGCGCAAAGTGCTCCACTGCGTACAACGGGGTGTTCCTCGACCCGGGCGCCCGGGTGACGACACCACTGCGTCGATCGGGAGTCAAGGGCACGGGCAGCTTCAGACCCGTCAGCTGGGACGAGGCGATGGCCGAGGTGGCTTCCCACCTGCGCCCCCTCGCAGCCGACGGTCCCGCGACAACCGTGATCACGGCGCACTACACGGGCACCTTCGCCATGATCGGCTACCACTTCCCCCTGCGGTTCCTGCACCGCCTCGGTGCCACGGAGGTGGATCCGGACACGATCTGCAACAAGGCCGGACAGGTTGCCCTCGACTACCTCTACGGCACCTCCAGTGACGGTTTCGATCCCCGGTCCCTGCCCCACGCTGCGAGCGTCCTCGTGTGGGGCGCCAACCCGTCGGCGAGCGGCCCCCACCAGGACGAGCACTGGCTGGGCGATGCGGCCTGCCCGGTGATCGTCGTCGACCCGCTGCACACGCCCACCGCGGCGCACGCCGACCTCCACCTGCAACCCCGACCTGGCACCGACGCCGCCCTCGCCTTCGGGATGATCCACGTCCTGGCGCGAGACGGGCTCGCCGACCGTGACTGGCTCGCCCGGTACGCCGTCGGCAGCGACGAGCTCCTGGCCGTCGCCGGCGGCTGCGACCCCGCTTGGACGGAGGCAGCGACGGGAGTGCGGGCGGAGCTGGTGGAGGAGGCTGCCCGGACGTTCGGCGCCGGCCCGTCCCTCCTCTGGATCGGGCAGGGCCTGCAACGCCAACCCCGGGGAGGCAACGTGGTACGGGCGGTTGCCTCGCTCCCGGCCGTGACCGGCGCCATCGGCCGGCTCGGCGGCGGGTTCCTCTACCTGAACGGGCAGGAGACCAGGGGGATCGACGGCGACTATCTCGCCGGCACCCACCTGGCCCGCGACGGCGCTGAAGCTCCCATCAGCCACCTCGACCTCCTCGACCGCCTCGAGGACCCGGAGCGTGCACGCGCGTTGATCTGCTGGAACATCAACATCGTCGGC
The DNA here is from genome assembly GCA_021809885.1 of Actinomycetes bacterium. Classification (GTDB taxonomy): domain Bacteria; phylum Actinomycetota; class Acidimicrobiia; order Acidimicrobiales; family Palsa-688; genus JAKAQB01. Next base: position 1,078 of record JAJZJY010000795.1, on the reverse strand, counting down.
TCCAACCCGCAGCAGGCGCGGCTGCGGCGGGCTCTCCAACGGGAGGACCTCTTCACCGTCGTGGTCGACCCCTTCCCCACCGACACGGCCGACTACGCCGACGTGGTCCTGCCGGCAGCGACGTTCCTCGAACAGGACGACATCGTGGCGTCGTACTTCCACCACAGCGTCAGCCCGCAGGTGCGGCTCCTCGACCCGCCGGGCGAGGCGATGCCCAACTCGGAGATCTTCCGCCGCCTGGCGGCGGCGATGGGCTACGAGGAGCCGGAGCTCTACGAGCTGGACGACGACATCATCGCCCGCATGCTCGCCGACACGGGGCTCGTCATGGACTTCGCAGAGCTGGCCCGCAGCGGCACCGTCTGGCCGTCACCAGAGGTCCGCCTGCAGTTCCCCGACCTGCACTTCCCGACGCCGAGCGGGCACGTCGAGCTGGCCTCCGAGCGGGCCGCCGCCGACGGGCTCCCACGACTGCCCGAGCCGTGGGCGGACCCGGCGCCACCTGCCGGAACCCTGCGCCTGCTCTCGCCGTCCTCGGAATGGTCCCTCAACACCCTCTACGGCAACGACCCCGGCAACCAGCGACGCGCCGGCACCCTGACCGTCACGCTGCACGCTGACGATGCGGCGAAGCGGGGCCTCGCCGCAGGAGACCAGGCCGTCGTTTCCAATGCCGAGGGTCAACTCGAGGTGGGCGTCGTCGTCGACGACGCCGTTCCGCCCGGAGTGGCACTCATCCCCAAGGGGCGCTGGCCCAAGACGGAGGCCGGCGGCGCCAACGTCAACGTGCTCAACCCCGGCGACCGCTCCGACATGGGCGACAGCTCAGCGGTACACGGGACGCTCGTCACGGTGGAGGTCTACTCAGACGTCCGCCTCCGCGGCTCAATAGGCGCCGCGGCGCAGGAGCACGGCGCCGGGGGTGTTCCAGAGGATGCGCAGGTCCCATGAGAGAGACCAGGACGCGACATATGAGTAGTCGAGGCGGCACAGCTCGTCGAAGGGAAGGTCGCTACGCCCCGAGATCTGCCAGAGCCCGGTGATGCCGGGCCGGACGTCGAATCGTCGCGACGCCCAA
>JAJZJY010000794.1 GCA_021809885.1 Actinomycetes bacterium | reverse complement strand
CGGCGTCGCCGTGATGAGCACCAGGTCTTTTGGCGGGGAGCCGGCCAGCAGGCGACGCAGGGCCAGCGCCCGCTGCGTAGACGGGTTGCGCAGATTGTGCGCCTCGTCGATGACGACCATGGCGTACTCGCGGGGGTTGAACTGGAACGCCTGTCCCGAGCCGGTGGGGTTGAGGCGATGGTCGCCGGCCAGCTCCTCGAACGAGCAGCTCTCCACCCCGAGCTGATAGGTGGTGAGCAACGAACGCCACGGGCCGTCGCGCAAGGTGGCGGGAGCGATGATGAGGACCCGCTGCCGACGCTCCTCGACGGCCTGGCGGATCAGCTCGCCGGCAACGAACGTCTTGCCGAGACCGACCTCGTCGGCGATGAGCACGCCGTGGCGCTCGGCGAGGAGGCGCTGTGCCCGCCAGAGCCCGTCTCGCTGGAACGAGGTGAGGTGGATCCTCGGCGCTCCCTCGGCAGCAGCCTCCGCCGCAATCTCGGGTCCGTAGCGCTCGAAGAGCATGCGTAGGTAGACGAGCTCGGGGGCATGCTCCTCGAAGCAAGCGCCGTACAGGGCCCCCAGGTCGTACGGCTGGGATCGGTCCCACAGGTCCTCGAACCATCCGATGACCTGGCGTACCACGTGGGGCTGGTACTGGCCGAGGTTCAGCTCGACGTTCGTGGCGAGCCCGGCGTAGGTGAAGTTGGAACTGCCGGCGATCACGCCCTCGTCATGGCTAGCCACGATGAACGCCTTGCCGTGCAGGAAGCCATCCTCGAGCCGGCGGACCTCCACCTTGCCGGACCGGAGCCACTCGACCAGTCGCCGGGCTCCCCGGTCGGCTTCGATGGTGAAGCCCAGCAGATCGCGGTCCTCGACAAGGGTACGAGCGTGCCCTTCGAGGGCGCGACGAAGCTGGGCGCGGGCGGAGCGGGCGGGCGTGGTGGAGTCGGCCAAGCGGCGAAGCGGGCGTTCGGGGATACTCGGCTCTGCACCGATGAGAAGACGCACCTTCGTCACGTGGTCGAGCTCGTCGGCGAGCAGCTCGTAGCCCCCAGGATTGAAGTAGGCAGTGGCGATCGCCAGCTCGGGAGGATGCGCCAGCGTCTCGTGCAGGTGGGCGAGGTGCGCACAGATGGCGTCTGCGACACGCTCCCCGGGCCGGTTGGTGGCGAACTCGGGCTTCGCTGACGCGCTCATCGCGCTTCTTTCGCCAGCCGTCGGAAATGCCCGAGGGCGGCATCGAGACGTCCCTCGTACCGCCAGCCCACATGGAACGTCTCGAAGACGTGCCGCAGATCGGACTCGTCGAGCCCGTACAGAAGCGCCACCGCGGCGTCGAGCTCGGCCACGAGATCGTCCTTCTCAGCCGCGGCCACACTCCCGACCGGCACACCAACTGCCTTGGCCCAGGATTGGTACCGGCGATCCACTGCGGCGAGGCGGCCGGCCATCTCCTCCACTCGTTGACGGATCGGGTCGTCGCGGTTCGAACGCGGCACCGGGAAGCTGTTGAAGAGATGGAAATTCAGACTGATCTCAACGACACGACGGGCGTACCAATCGAACGGGACCGAGCAGAGCACCCCGAGCAGGTAGGCTTCGTCTCGCTCGTCACCTGCGGACCACAGGAGATACGGGGCCTTGTTGGTCATGACGATCTCGGGTGGGACGAACGCGGCGATGACCGTGCGGCTATCGGTCGCCCGGGCGATGTCCCGAAAGGCGATCCGAGGCCGCAGACATGGCAAGGTTGCCGGATCGAGCGCCCACTGCCGGCTCAGCTCACTGAAGGCGGACCGCGCGGTGCGCTGCTGGCGAAGGCGCTTGAGTTGGAGTACCTCCCTGATCTCCTGCGGATCGGCCCACGCGTAGTAGGTGCCGGTGTCGGGTTCCCAGATGTTGAACGAAGCTCCCTTGTAGACGGGCCACATGTTGGCTTGGAAATCTGCCTTGTCGAGGGCGAAGAGATGCTTGTCGTTGGTCGCGTGGAACTCCGTCGTCGGACGCGCTCGCCATCCGTCGGCGGCATCAAGCCGGGGATGCCGACGGAGCTTGACGAAGACCTCGGCGGAGCGCTCGCTCGGCAGGAGCGGGAACGAGGCGCCCTCCGACCAGCTTCGCAGGTCCGTGGCCGAGAACTCCGCAGGCTTGTGGAGAATGTCGGTTCTGTACGCTCCCAAGCTCGCGTACGGCCCACGCAGACCGACTGAACCGGCGTGGTCTTGCCCCTTCCGAATGGCGACGAGCCCGATCGTGTAACGGTGCTCAGCGTCGTCGAACACCCAGCCACCGGTGTTCAACAGCATCGTGACATCGGCGAACGCCCCACCGTCGAGCACCGCCTCACGCCACGGAGCGCTGCCTGACGCCGAGAGCGCCGAGCGCGGCAACACCACACCGATCGCACCGCCATCACGTGCCAACTGCCAGAATCTCCAGCAGAACGCCTTGTAGAGGTCCGGATCGCCGGATCCCATCCCCGGGTACGGTCCCGCGAGAAGCAGCTTTCGTAACGCCTCCGCCTCCGTGACCGCAGCGACGTACTCCTCCACCAAGTCCGCCCGAGACTTGCGGAGGCGTGCGATCTCGGTCTTCTGCTCGCCGGCGCTCATGCTCTTGAGCCCCGGATGACGGAGCGCCCAGAAGCCGAGCTCCTCGACCGTGGCCTCCTCCCACGGTGGGTTCCCAACGATCACGTCGAAACCTGGCCGCTCGCGCAGGAACACTTCGGGGAACGCGACGGGAAAGTGCAGCGCCCCAAGAGTTTGAGACGCCGCTCGTGCCGCACCCAAGTCCTCGTGGTCCGCGATGCGCTGCTCGTCGACGTCGACCAGATACGCCGCCCTGCCGACTCGTGCCGCCACGAGCAGGTCAAACAG
>JAJZJY010000025.1 GCA_021809885.1 Actinomycetes bacterium | reverse complement strand
CCGATCTACCCGGTCAGCACCACTGCCCCGACGTCAGGGTGCGTTACCAGGCGCCGGCCGGCATCGTCGTCCGCTGTGGGAACGAAGTGCAGGGCGCTACGGGGCACGCCGGCATCCCAGCATGCCTGGGCGATCGCCCAGGCCACGGCCACCGCCTCGGGGGCAGGCTTGAACACGACCGTGTTGCCCGCCGCCAGCGCCGCCAGCACGCCGCCGGCGGGGATGGCGAGAGGGAAGTTCCACGGTGGCACCACGGCGACGGTCCCGATCGGCCGGAAGCGGTCGCCGGCCGCTTCCAGCTCGGCCGCCCGATCGGCGTAGTAGCGGGCGAAGTCCACCGCTTCGGACACCTCCGGATCGGACTCGGAGAAGGTCTTGCCGCCGTCGTGGGCCATCAGTCCGATCAGCTGGCCGCGGCGTTCGGAGAGGACGTCGGCCACGGCGTGAAGCACCTTGCCCCGTGACGTTCCCGGGGTCGCCGCCCATCCCTCCCGGCCGGCCAGCGCTGCGGCCACGGCACGGTCGACGAGCTCCACCGGTGACTGCACCCAGCGGTAGGCGGGGCGGCCGGCGGCGGAGGGGTCCCGGCCCACACCCTCCGCCGGCGACTCCACGACGTCCCCGTCCACGACGGCGGGGATGACGTGGCCGTCCGGCCACGGCTCCGCCGTGAGGTGGTCCACCAGCCACCGGCGGTTGGCCGCTCTGGTGAGGTCGGTGTCGGGCTCGTTGGCGAACCAGCCAGGGGTGGTGCCCGTCGCCGGGGATGCCGGTCTGGTGCGGTCCTGTGACCGGAGGGTCGTCACCGTGGGCTCGTGCGATGCAGCGACCGACGCTTCGAACCGGCGGCGCTCCTGCTCCCACGCCGGCGAGCCGACGCCGAGGGCGAACTGGTTGCGGAGGAAGTTGTCCGGCCCGGTGTTCTCGTCGAAGCGCCGCACCAGATAGGCGATGGCCGACTCGTGATCGGCGCGGGCGACGATCGGGGCGTAAAGCAACAGGCCGCCGGCGGCGTCACGCACCGGGTGGGTGGCGGAACCGGCCATGCCCTCGAGCATCTCGACCTCCACCATCCCCGGCACCTGGCGGTCGGCTGCCAGGGTGAGCGCCCAGGCCAGCTCGAAGAAGTTGTGGCTGGCGACCCCGAGCCGGACGGCGCCGGCGTTGGACGGATCGAGGGCGAAGCCGAGCATCCGCTTGAAGTTGGCATCGACCTCCGCCTTGGTCGGATATGGCGCCGGCACCCACCCGGCCAGCTCCGCCTCCACCTTCTCCATTGCGAGGTTGGCGCCCTTCACGATCCGGACCTTCACCATGCCTCCTCCGTCCGCGCGGCGCTGGCGCGCCCACGCCATCAGGTCCTGCAGGACGGGGAGGGAGTCGGGGATGTAGGCCTGCAGGACGATGCCGGCGTCGAGGGACCGGTAGGCGGGTTCGGAGAGCACCCGCTGGAAGACCTCGACGGTCAGCTCCAAGTCGCGGTACTCCTCCATGTCCAGGTTGACGAACTTCGCCGGATGGGCTTCACGGGCGACGTCGTAGAGGCGGCGAAGCCGCCCGGAGACCCGGTCCACCTCACCGTCGAAGGCGGCGTGGTTGATCTGGGCGCAGACGGACGTCACCTTCACCGACACGTAGTCCACGTCGGGCCGGCGCAGCAGCCCGATGACGCCGGCGAGGCGCCGGTCGGCCTCGTCATCGCCGAGGATCGCCTCCCCGAGCAGGTTCAGGTTGAGGCGGACGCCCTCGGCCCGCCGGCGGGCGATGTGGTGACGCAGCGGCCGGTCCTCGGCGGCGACCACGTAGCCGGCGAGCTCGGCGCGCAGGCGGGCGGCGACGAGGGGCATCACCATGCGGGGGTAGCGCCTGGCCGCCACTGTGCCGGCGCTGAGCAGCAGGCGGTCGGCGGGGTCGAGGAAGCGGGGAGATCCGAGCTCGTCGACCAGCGCCCTCAGCTGCCCCGCCGCTCGGGCCGGTTCCCGGATCCTCAGCACCTCGTCGGTGAGAGCGATGATGAACGCAAGGCCGGAGCGGTCGTCGAGGAGGCGCGCCACGCGCGCCTGCGCCGCACGCTGCCGCCGTCCCCGTGCCGCATCGGCGCCTGCCTGGAGACGCTCGGCGAGGCGTACGGCTCGCCCGGTCAGGATGTCGTCACGTGCAACCGCCACGGCCCGAGCGTACCGGTGGCTCCAGGCGCTGGTTCGTTGGTGGAGGCCATCGGCGGGCAGCATGGGGGCCGTATGGACCCGACGACCCTGGCTGAGATCGCCGCCACGGCCCGCCACCCCGACGAGGCGCTGGAGGGCTTCGTGGGTTGGATCGGTCAGCAGGGCATCACTCTCTATCCCGCCCAGGAGGAGGCGCTCCTGGAGGTCTTCGCCGGCAGCCATGTGATCCTCAACACTCCAACGGGGTCGGGCAAGAGCCTGGTCGCCCTGGGCGCTCACATGGCTGCAATGGCCGAGGGCCGGCGCTCGTTCTACACGGCGCCGATCAGGGCGCTGGTCTCGGAGAAGTTCTTCGCCCTCTGCGAGCACCTCGGCGCCGAGCGGGTCGGGATGCTGACCGGCGACGCCACCATCAACCCGGTGGCGCCGGTCGTGTGCGCCACCGCCGAGATCGTGGCCAACATGGCGCTGCGTTCCGGCGCCGGCGCCGCTGTCGACCAGGTCGTGATGGACGAGTTCCACTTCTACGGCGACCCGGATCGCGGTTGGGCATGGCAGGTGCCCCTCCTCGAGCTGACCGGCGCCCAGTTCCTCCTCATGTCGGCCACGCTCGGGGACACCGGCCGGATCGAGGAGGGCCTGCGCCGGCGTACGCGGCGGCCCGTTGCAGTGGTCCGTTCGGCCATCCGCCCGGTTCCCCTCCACTTCGAGTACCGGCGCACCCCGCTGCACGAGACCGTCGACCAGCTCCTGTCCTCCGACCAGGCGCCGCTCTATGCCGTGCACTTCACCCAGGCCGCCGCCGTCGCGTTTGCGCAGGCGATGACGTCAGCGTCGGTGACCACCCGCGCCCAGCGGGAGGAGATCGCCGACGCGGTCGCCGGCTTCCGGTTCGCCCCCGGGTTTGGCCCGACGCTCGCCCGGCTGGTCCGCCACGGCGTCGGCGTCCACCACGGCGGCATGCTCCCCAAGTACCGCCGGTTGGTGGAGCGGCTGACCCAGGCGGGCCTGCTCCGCGTCGTGGCCGGCACCGACACCCTCGGCATTGGCGTCAACCTCCCGCTGCGGACAGTTGTCCTCACCGGACTGGCCAAGTACGACGGCACGACGTCGCGCCTGCTCACCGCCCGGGAGTTCCACCAGATAGCGGGAAGGGCGGGGCGGGCCGGCTTCGACACCTCCGGTCTCGTCGTCGTGCAGGCCCCCGAGCATGTCATCGAGAACGAACGGGCCGTCGAGAAGGCTGCGGGCGACCCCAAGAAGCTGCGCCGCCTCGTCCGCTCCCAGCCACCCAGGGGGTTCGTGCCATGGGACGAGGCCGTCTTCGCACGGATCGCCTCGTCGCCCCCCGAGCCGCTCAGCCCTCACCTGCGGGTGACCCACAGGCTCGTGCTCGACATGCTCGACCGGCCGGGCGACGGGTGCGCAGCCTTGCGCCACCTCCTCGTCGACAACGACGAGGAGCGCCCGGCCCAGCGCCGCCTCGCCCGCCGTGCCATCGCCTTGTACCGCTCGCTGCTGGGCGCCGGCGCCCTCGAACGCCTCGACGCGCCCGACCACAAAGGACGCTGGGTGCGGGTCACGACCGACCTGCAAGCCGACTTCGCACTCGACAGCCCCCTCAGCCCCTGGGTCCTCGACGTCCTGCCCCACCTCGATCCGACATCCCCGACGGCCGCCCTCGACGTGGTGAGCGTGGTTGAAGCGACGCTCGAGGACCCGGGCGTGGTGCTCGCCGCCCAGCTGGACCGGTTGCGGAGGGAGGTCCTCGCGGAGCTCAAGGCCCAGGGCGTCGACTACGAGCAACGCTTGGAGGTGCTCGACCAACTCGAGCGCCCCAAGCCGCTGCGGGACTGGATCTACGACCGGTTCAACGCCTACCGCGCCCGCCACCCGTGGGCAGCCGACTTCGACATCCACCCCAAGTCCGTCGCCCGGGATCTCCACGAGCGGGCCATGACCTTCGGCGAGTACGTCGCCCACTACGGGCTGGCCCGCTCCGAGGGCCTGCTGCTGCGCTACCTGAGCGACGTGTACAAGGGTCTGGTACGGACCGTCCCCGAGGATGGGAAGACCGACGACCTGGTGGACCTCACCGAATGGCTGGGGGAGGTCGTCCGGCAGGTCGACTCCTCCCTCATCGACGAGTGGCGTCGGATGGCGGAGGTCGCCGCCGGCGCGGTGGGGGCTGGTGGCGCGGTGGGGGCTGGTGGCGCGGTGGGGGCCCGGCTGGCCGCCGACGCCGCCGCCGGAGCACCACCGGTGACGGCCAACCGGCGGGCCTTCCGGGTCATGGTCCGCAACGCCGCGTTCCGACGCGTCGAGCTCGCCGCCCGGCGCGAGCCGGCGGCCCTGGCGGCGAGCGAGGCACCCGGAGGCTGGAGCAGGTCGGAGTGGGCCACCGCCTTGGACCGGTACTTCGACGTGCACCCCTCGATCGGCACCGGAGCTGAGGCCCGGTCAGCCGCCTGGCTGCGGATCGAGGAGGAACCCGACCGGTGGCGGGTCCGCCAGGTGCTCGACGACCCCGAGGGCTGGCACGACGCGGCGCTCGTCGGATCCGTCGAGCTCGCCGACTCGGATGCCGCCGGCGAGCCGGTGTGGCGGACCGAGAGGGTGGACGTCTCGTAGCATCTCGCCCGTGACCCTGTCCGGGCCGGCGATCGACGTCGACGGCCTCTGCAAGACCTATGGCGAGATCGAGGCCGTCAAGGGCGTCGCCTTCCAAGTCCGGGCCGGAGAGACGTTCGGCTTCCTCGGACCCAACGGCGCCGGCAAGTCGACGACCATATCGATGCTCTGCACCCTGGTGCGCCCCACCGCCGGCCATGCTCTCGTCGCCGGCCACGACGTCGTGGCCGAGCGTGCGGCCGTCCGGCGCAACATCGGTCTCGTCTTCCAGGACGTGACCCTCGACACCTACCTCACGGCGGAGGAGAACCTCCGGTTCCACGCCGAGCTCTACGGGATCGCCCGGGCCGAGGTGGCGCCCCGCCTGCAGCAGGTCCTCGAGATGGTCGGGCTCTGGGAGCGGCGGGCATCGCTCGTCCGGACGTTCTCGGGCGGCATGAAGCGCCGGCTGGAGATCGCCCGGGGCCTGCTGCACTCCCCGCGGGTGCTGTTCCTCGACGAGCCGACCGTCGGTCTCGACCCGCAGACCCGAGCCTCCATCTGGGGGTACATCGAGGAGCTCAAACATCGCGAGTCCATCACCATCTTCTTGACCACCCACTACATGGACGAAGCCGAGTACTGCGACCGGATCGCCATCATGAACGCAGGGGAGATCGTCGTCCTCGACACCCCGGAGGCGCTCAAGGCTGCCGTTGGTCAGGACCGGGTCGTGGTCTCGACGGCCGACGACCCAGCCGCCATCGCCGCGCTCCGTGACCGCTTCGGCATCGAGGCCGCCGTGCGCGAAGGATGCGTGATGTTCTCCGTCCCCGGTGGCGAATCGTTCGTGCCCCGCCTGTTCGCAGGACTCGGGGTCGCGATCCGCAGCATCAGCGTCGCCCGCCCCACCCTCGACGACGTGTTCATGGCCCACACCGGCTCCACTATCAGGGACGCCGAGGCGTCGTCCTCCGACCGGCTCCGCAGCTTCCCGATGGTGCGCATGGGACGCTGAGCCTGCCGGGGTGCCGCCTGCCGGGGTGCCGCCTCCCGGGGTGCTGGTCGGGGGCGACGTAGCCGGGTGGGCCGGGTCTGTCCGGCTCCTCCTGCCGGTACGATGGCGGTCGAGCTTGTCCGGAGGTCCCTCGCTCCAATGACCACCACGATCGTCATCGCCTGGCTGCTCTGCGGCCTCGGGGGCTGGGCCATCGGTCGCACCAAGGGCCGGGCCGGGCTCGGGGCGGTGCTCGGTGTCCTGCTCGGCCTGATCGGCATCGCCATCGTCGCCTTCCTGCCGTCCCGCCGCCCGTACGCGCCGGGCTCGTTGCCGTGGGGTCAGGCCGGCTACGGGGCGGCGCCCGTACCCCCCACGCCGCAGCCCGTGCCCGCCCCGTCCGTGCCGGCCCAGTGGGCTTCGGACCCGTCGGGCCGCCACGAGCTGCGCTGGTGGGATGGCAAGGGGTGGAGCGACTTCGTCTCGGACGGCGGTGTCGAGTCAATCGATGCCACAGCCGGCGCTCCGGGTCAGGCCGGCGCTCCGGGTCAGGCGGGCCCGACCGCCTGAGTCGCGCTCGCCGTCCTCGGCGGGGAACCCTGCGGCGGTGGTCGCTGTTCCTGTCGCCACCTTCGTAGCCCGGCCAGCGATGACCTGCCCGTTGCGTACGGCCACACCTTCCGCCCGCAGCAGGCGTGCCTGATCCACGTGGTGGCCCGGGGCGAGCCGGCCGTCGCTGTAGACGACCCGCCACCAGGGCAGGCCTTCCTCGGACCCGCTACCGGCGAGCACGGCACCGACTCCCCGGGCGGCTCCGGCGTAGCCAGCCTGGGCGGCGACATCGCCGTAGCTCAGCACCTCTCCCGGCTTCGTAGCGCGGATGATCTCCACCACTCGGGTGCGAAACGTGTCAGGCACGGCAACCGACGGTAGCCACGGCCGGTCGTGGGTACGCCGGAGGCATGCCGCTCCCCGGCCCTTCCCTAACCGTGCTCGTGACCGGCGCCGACTCCGGCTTCGGGCTGGCAACCGTGCTGCGGCTGGCCGAGCTCGGCTTCGACTCCGTCGGCCTCGTCCGCCCGGAGCCCAGCGCCCTCGACTCGCTCGCTCGGGCTGTCGGTGATCGGGGCGTGCGCACGGTCGTAGCTGACTTCGCCGATGCACGCCAGGGGCGGAGGCCGTCGCCGGCGTCGAGCCATGGGCGCTCGTGAACAACGCCGGCTACATGAACGCCGGGCATCTCCGGACGACGCCATCGACGACGCCCGTCGCCAGCTCGAGGTCATGGTGCTCGCCGCCATGGACCTCGTACAGCGAGTCGTGCCCGCCATCGCACCGGCATCTTGGCCGGCTCCCCCGAGGAGCCGGCCGAGCGCCGCCCGGTCACCGACAGGCCGGACCTCTACACCCGGGTCATGGAGCACCTGTGGCGCCACTACGCATTGATGAGCTCACCGGAGCGCCTCGCTGCTGCCGTCGTTGGGGTCCTCGGCTCGGAGCGGCCGCCGGCACACCGCCGGGTTGGCCCCGACGCCGCCGGCATCCGCATCGCCGGTGACCTGGTCCCCGACCGCGTGTGGGATCCGCTCGTCCACCGCCTGGCCCGAAGCCTCTGACAGCCGGCGCGACACTGGCAGCGTGGCCACCGACCTCGAGCAGGCGCCGCTGCCGACCGTGTCCGTGCGGGTCGCCGGCGGCACCCACGCCGACGACCTTCGCGCCGTCCGAATCGTCTGGAAGCGCGAGCTGATCAGGTTCTTCCGCAACAAGGTGCGGATCGCGACCTCCCTCGTCCAGCCGGTCCTGTTCCTCTTCGTGCTGGGGACCGGGTTGTCGCCGGTCATCTCGACCGGGCACCACGTGGACTTCCGCACTTTCATGTTCCCGGGAGTGATGGCCATGGCGGTGCTGTTCACCGCCATATTCAGCGCCATCTCCATCGTCTGGGACCGGGAGTTCGGGTTTCTCCGTGAGATGCTCGTCGCTCCAGTGAGCCGCGCCTCCCTGGTAGTCGGCAAGTGCCTCGGGGGGGCGACGGTCGCCACCTTCCAGGGCGTCGTCATCGTCGTGATGGCGGGGGCGGTGGGCGTCCCCTACGACCCGCTGATGATCCTCACCTTGATCGGCGAACTACTGCTGCTGGCATTCACCCTGACCGCATTCGGCGTCATGGCGGCGGCCCGGATGCAGCAGATCGAGTCGTTCCAGATGGTGATGCAGTTCCTGGTGCTTCCGATGTTCTTCCTGTCGGGCGCGGTGTTCCCGCTGTCGCACCTGCCTGTCTGGCTGCGCGTGCTCACCCGGGTCGATCCAGTGAGCTATGCGGTCGATCCCATGCGCCGGGCTGTGTTCGCCCATCTCCCGCTGCCTGCAGGCATCGCCCACACCCTCGAGCCGGGGATCACTTGGTTCGGGTGGCACCTGCCGGTGCTCTTCGAGCTCGGCATCGTGCTGGCGCTCGGGGTGGTCATGCTCGTGGTAGCCGTCGCTCAGTTCAGCCGCCCGGAATGAGGCGCAGTTCAGCCGCCGGAATGATCCGGCGGTACAGGCTGGCTTCATGGACACACGGACGAACGCGTCGAGGCCTGCGCCGGCGAAGTGCTCTTTGCAGCCCAGCTGTGCACGCCCGCGCCCGCCGGCGTGGGGAGGGGAGGGGTCCCTCGGCCGGTTCGCCGGGCGAACCGCGCGCAGCCGGGCGAACCGCGCGCAGCCGGGCGAACCGCGCGCAGCCGGGCGAACCGCGCGCAGCCGGGCGAACCGCGCGCATGCACGACGTCATCCTGTCTCCGGTGCGCGCAGTCCGTCGCCGTGCGCGCGGTTCTGGCCTGAAGGGCGCCCCTCGTCCCAGCAGCTCGCCAGCCCGCCCACGAACCACATGAATCGGAAGGACGGAAGGACCTCGCCTGCCCGGTGGTGACGGAGCCGGCCAGCGCGGCCCGCCGGACCGGAGGAGCTGAGTTGGCCGGTCGGGAACCTCGGAGATGTGTCGAAGCGATCGCCGCGGCGATCGCCGCCACACGCCGGGTACCGGCCGGGTGAGCGTCCGCTGCAATACTCCGGGCCGTGCCGAGGGATCCACGTCACGACATCCTGTTCGAACCTGTCCGCATCGGCCCCGTCGTGGCCAGGAACCGCTTCTTGCAGGTGCCGCACTGCAACGGCATGGGTTACCGCGACCCGACGGCGCAGGCCGCTATGCGCCGAGTCAAGGCTGAGGGTGGTTGGGCGGTGGTCTGCACCGAGCAGGTGGAGATCCACCCCACCTCCGACGTAACGCCGTTCATCGAGCTGCGCCTCTGGGATGACGGCGACATCCCGGCCCTCGCCCGGATTGCCGACGCCATCCACGACGGTGGTGCCCTGGCCGGCATCGAGCTCGCCCACAACGGCGCCAACGCCCCCAACCTGACCACCCGTGAGCCGCCGTTGGGGCCGAGCGCCCTGCCGGTGCGAACCTGGGCCAACGACCCGGTCCAGGCACGGGCCATGACCGAGGACGACATCGCCGCCCTCCGCCGATGGCACCGCGCTGCCGTCCGCCGTGCCCTCGCCGCCGGCTACGACCTGGTCTACGTCTATGCCGGCCACGGCTTGTCCGTCGCCCAGCACTTCCTGTCGCCGGCGACCAACACCCGCACCGACGCCTACGGCGGCTCGCTCGAGAACCGGATGCGGCTGCTGCGCGAGCTGCTCACCGACACCAGGGAGGAGTGCGATGGCCGGGCGGCGGTCGCATGCCGGCTCACCGTCGACGAGTTGGTCGGCGGCGGGCTGCGGCGCGAGGAGGTCGAACAGGTCCTCGTCGCCCTCGATCCCCTGCCGGACCTCTGGGACCTCGTGCTCGGGACCTGGGAGCTGGACTCCTGCACATCGCGCTTCGGGCCGGAGGCGGGCGAGGAGCCCTTCGTTGCCGGCTTGCGGCGGCTGGTCAGCAAGCCGGTCGTCGGCGTCGGGCGCTTCACGTCGCCCGACACGATGGTGCGCCAGATCCGCGAGGGAGTGCTCGATCTCATCGGTGCGGCGCGGCCGTCGATCGCCGACCCGTGGCTGCCGAGGAAGATCGAGGAGGGCCGGGTCGACGACATCCGGGAGTGCATCGGCTGCAACATCTGCGTCTCGGGCGACATGACGATGTCGACGGTGCGCTGCACGCAGAACCCGTCGATGGGGGAGGAGTGGCGGCGCGGATGGCACCCCGAACGCATCCGTCCCCGCGCCTGCCCCGACCCCATCCTCGTGGTCGGCGCCGGGCCAGCCGGCCTGGAAGCGGCCCGGGCGCTCGGCCAGCGGGGCTACCCGGTCGTGGTCGTCGAGGCGAGCCGGACCCTCGGAGGTCGGGTCGTCAAGGAGTCCGGCCTCCCGGGCCTGGCGGCGTGGCGGCGTGTGGTGGACTGGCGGACCGGCCAACTCGACAAGCTGGAGGCGGTGGAGGTCTACCGGGAGAGCCTGACGACTGCCGAGGAGGCGCTCGGTCACGGGTTCGCGCGGGTCGTTGTGGCGACCGGTGCCCGCTGGCGGGCGGATGGCGTCGGCCGCTGGCACACGAGACCGATCCCCATCGACCCCGACGCCGCCGTGCTCACCCCCGATGACCTGTGGTCGGCTGTCCCAGCGTTGCCGCCCGGCGCCCGGATACTCCTGTACGACGACGACCACTACTACCTCGGGGGTGTGCTCGCAGAGTCGCTGGTCGCCGGAGGCTACGACGTCCGCCTGGTCACACCGGCGTCGGTCGTGTCCTCCTGGACCGCCAACACCCTCGAGCTCGAGCGCGTCAACCGCCGCGTCCGGGAGTTGGGTGTGACCGTCGAGACCGACCGGGCTCTCGCCGCGGTGGGACCGGGCGAGGCGACCACCATCTGCACCTGGACGGGGCGGTCGGCCACCGTTGCCGCCGACGCCGTCGTGCTCGTGACCGCCCGCCTGCCGGTTGATGCCCTGCACACCGAGCTCCTCAGCCGGCGCGCGGATTGGGACGGTGCCGGCCTGCGCTCGGTGACCTGCGTCGGCGACGCACTGGCGCCCGGGACGATCGCGGCAGCCGTGTGGTCGGGACGGCGCTACGCCGAGGACCTCGACGGGCCAGCCGACGGGCTCGGCGGTGGACCGGACGGCGGGCAGGCAGCCGACCCGGCCGCCTACCGGCGGGAGTACACGGCGCTGGCGCCCTGGTCGCCCGAGCCCTGCGGATGACCGACGGGTGACGCCCTCCGTGCCCGTCGCCGGAACCCATGCAACTGCTGGTGCGCCACCATGCTGAGGCCCCGTCGCCCACCGCCCTTCCACCTTGCTGCAGCTACAGGGAGGGATCAACCCGTCACGACCTGCTCGCCTGGTACGGCCGGCTCGGCTTCGTCCCGGCCGGCTGGACCACGGCCCCCCCGCACGGCGACGACCACTTCGGGCGCGCCCGCCGTGACAACCTGGCATTCGTGCTCTCGCCCGACCGCCAACCCGCCCGGGGCATGATGAGAGCATGAACGACGTGCGGGTGCCAACGGTCCACGACCTCAGGGTCACGCTGCTCGACGTCAGCCCCCCGGTCTGGCGCCGCCTGAGGGTGCCGAGCACCGTGACCCTGTCGGCGTTGCACGGCATCCTGCAGGTGGCGTTCGGATGGCGGGACTGCCATTTGCACGAGTGGCGCACCGGCGAGCGGACATTGGGGCCACCCGAGGAGGAGAGCTGGGGGGACGAGCTCGAGGACGAGTCCGCCGCCGTCCTTGGCGAGGTGGCCGGCGCTGACTGCGTGCTCCACTACGACTACGACTTCGGCGACGGGTGGGAGCACATCGTCGAGGTCCTCGCGGTTACCCCCTACGACGCTTCGCAGCCGCCCCTCGCCGTGCTCGACGGGGCCCGGGCGGTGCCGCCCGAGGACAGCGGCGGGCCGATCGGTTACGAGCACCTACTCGACGCCCTCGCCGACGAGGACGACCCGGAGCACGACGACATGCTTGAGTGGGTGGGCGACGCCTTCGACCCCGAGGAGTTCGACCGGGCGGGAGTCAACCGGCGGCTCGAAAGCCTCTGGCGGTCGCACTAGCCTGCCGCCGGCCGAGGGGGGACGGGTGCGCGCTGCGGTGTTGTTCGGCGAGAACCAGGGGCTCGAGGTTGTCGACGTCGAGCTCGCCGGTCCCGGCCCGGGGGAGGTCCGCGTCCGCCTCGGGGCAACCGGCCTGTGCGCCAGCGACTGGCACACCATGACCGGCGCCATCCCGTCGCCCACCCCAGCCGTGCTCGGCCATGAGGGGGCTGGCGTGGTGGAGGCGGTGGGGGAGGGTGTGAGCCGTGTGGCCGCCGGCGACCACGTCGTGCTGTCGTGGGTCCCCAACTGCGGCTACTGCCGCTACTGCGAGAGCGGCCGGCCCAACCTGTGCTCCAAGGCGATGCCGGCGCTGCTCGCCGGCACGCTCGTCTCCGGGGCCCGCCGGCTCTCCTACAACGGGGAGCCCCTCTACCACTACTCGTTCCTGTCGACCTTCGCCGAGGAGACCGTCGTCGACGAGGCGGCATGCGTGAAGATCCGCGACGACGTCCCACTCCCCGTCGCCGCCCTCGTCGGCTGCGCGGCGACGACCGGCTACGGGGCTGCCGTCTTGCGCGGCAGGGTCGGCCCCGGCGACACCGTGGTCGTCATCGGTGCCGGCGGTGTCGGCCTCAGCGCGGTGATGGGGGCTGCCCTCGCCGGCGCCCGCCACGTGGTCGCCGTCGACCCTCGGGCCACCAAGCGCGAATGGGCGCTCGACGTCGGTGCGACCCATGTGGTCGACCCCGGCACCGAGGACGTCGACGCCCTGATCCGCTCGCTCACCGACGGGGACGGAGCCGACGTCGCCATCGAGTCCGCCGGCCGCCCGGAGCTGGTGACCAGGGCCTTCGAGCTCACCTGCCGCGGCGGCACGATCGTCTGCGTGGGGATACCCGAGGCGGGCTCGCCGGTGAGCTTCCCGGGTCCCGACCTCGTGCGCCACGAGAAGGTCGTGACCGGCAGCCTCTACGGGTCATGCCAGATGCACGTGGACATGCCCCGCATCCTCGACCTCTACGCCGAGGGCCGGCTGCCCCTCGACAAGCTCGTCACCAAGAGCTACACCCTCGACGACATCAACGTCGGCTTCGAGGACATGCTCGCCGGGCGCCTCGCCCGCGGGGTTGTCCTCCTCGCCGGCTGAATCCCTTGCATGACCCTGCCCGGAGGCGGATCCATGGACCTGCACGTCCACACCGACACAGACGGCCGCATCGCTCAGGGCTGGGGTGGCACCGAGCCCAACGGGGTGCACGTCAACGTCATCCTCGCCCGACGGGGTAGCCCCACGGCGGCGGCGATGATCACCGCTTTCGCCTCCCCCTCGCCGGGGTTCTGCCCCATCGGCGTGCCGGTCGGCCCTGATCAGCTTTCCTACGAGACCGTCCAGCCCCCCGTCATCCTGCTCAACAAGGTGCCGGTCGGCGGCTTCGCCGAAACGCTCTTCTTCGGGGCGGCGACCGTCGGCACCGCCCAGGGCGTCCTCGACGCCGTGGCCGAGAGGCTGCTCGAGCCGGACCAGGAAACGGTCGTGTTCGTGTCCCTGTGGGTCGACCCCGCCGCCGGCGACGAGACCGCCGTCAGACAGGCAGCCCGGGCCGCCGTGGGGGCCGGCGTCCGCGAAGCGGTGTGCGGCCGGGACCGGGCGGAGATCCAGCGCATGATCGACAACCGCGACAGCCTGACGCATCCGTTCTACGGCGGGCGGTAGGGCTGGGCCGGCGGTTGGGGTGGGCCGGTGTAAACCGGTCTGAACCGGGCGGTGCCCACCGGCTGGAAGGCGAACTGTGAGTGGAAAGTGCACAGGGTGTGTCGTTTTCACTCACAGTTCGCCGCGCCGGCCCCCCGCAGCAGCCGCCGGCCCCTTACCCCGACAGCTTGGCCAGCTCGGCCTGCACCATCGCTTCGTGCGCCTCCTCATCGGCACGGGCCCGAGCCGGGTTCCAGCGCCCCTTCAGCAGCGGCACCGCCAGCAGGAAGACGACGATCCCCCCGAAGCAGATCCAGTACCAGGTCCGCCACTGCGACGGGCTCTGGGAGGCTGCTTTCTGCACGGCTGAGCCGTGTGCCTCGAGGTAGGCGATCGCCGCCGGCGGCACCTGCGCAAGGGCGGAGAGCTGTGCGCTGTGGGTCGCGACCTGCGCCATGAGGGCCGGCTGGGTCACTGCCAGGGCACCCAGCGCACGGAGGGCACCCGCCTCCTTCTCGGCGAAGGCGACGAGGGCGGCGTGGCTTGCAGCGAAGTCGAGGGTGGCGGCGTTGGCCCGGGCGAAGGCGACGACCCCAGGGTTTGCGGCCGCATAGCGCAGGGCCGGAGTGAGGGTCGCCTGGTTGCCGGCGATCGTCGCCAGGATCGCCACGCCCTTGGAGCCGCCGCCGGCGGCGGCCACGGCCTGAGCCTGCAGGGCCGGCGAGGTCGGGTCGGCGGCGAGGCGCTCGAAGAGGGACTGGTGGGCGGAGATGACCGCCACCTCGGGGGCGAACTTCTGCAGCGTCACGAAGACGGCGGCATGCTGTTGGACGGCCTGCAGTGCCGTCGGGTCGTTGGCGGCGAGCGCGGACAGGGCGGCGAGTTGGGCCTTGTCCCGGGTCACCTGCTGCACCAGCGCCGGGTGGGATGCGGCTACGCCGAGCGGGCCGGCGTTGTCCTTGGCGAAGCCGACGAGCGCCGGGTGGGTCTTGGCGAAGGTGAGGGTCGGTACGTACCTGGCGTCGGCGGCGACGGCGGCGCCGTAGTTGACGAGGGGGGTAACGCTGCTTATCACCACAGGGATCACGAGGAACGACACGAACACGACGACCCGCAGGATCCAGCCCCAGATGGCGAGACCCGTGGCGGTGAGGGCCGGGTTGCGGGCCTCCACGCTCTCGGTGAAGCTCGCCATCCACGGCGTGTACGCCAGGCCGAGGCCGAACGACAGCAGTGACACGTACAGCGCCACCGTGGCGTACGAGGGATGGCTGCCGGCGAGACCGAGGTAGAGGATCAGGAAGGCGCCGGCGAAGATCCCGCCCAGCACCATGAACGGCTTGCGCACGCGGAACGCGTCCGACACGACGCCGATGAACACGAGGGCCAGGACGTTGATCCCCCAGTTCCAGTCGGCCAGGTCGTTTGCCTGGTGGAGGGAGAACCCGAAGATCGTCGAGTAGTAGATGGTCCCGAAGGCCACTGCGGTGTAGTAGACGAGCAGAAGCACGGACACGCCGATGGCGGAGATGACGATGTCCGGCTTCAGCAGCTGGCCCCACGGGTCTTGCAGTGCGCTCTCGATGTCGATGCCCTTGGCTCGGGCCTCGATGAGTGCCCGGTCACGGCTGGTGACCATGAGCTGGTCGCGCAGACCGGGCGACAGCTCTCGTATGAAGAGGAAGGCTGCGGCGAACACCACCAGGCCGACGACCCCGCAGATGACGTACTCGTGGCCCCAGAACGACGGCGCCGGCGTCCCGGAGATGGTGAGGCTCCCGACCTCGGCGACCACGAGAGAGCCGACGACCGGTCCCATCGTCCAAAGGCCCATGGCCGTGCCCCGACCGACCTGCGGCGAGAAGTCCCGGATGAGGGCCGGTGTCGCCACGAGGCAGACGCCCTCCACCAGCCCCACGCACCAGCCCTCGATCCCGAACGCCCACTTGCTGTGGGCGTTGGGCAGGGCGACCGCTGTGAGCAGCCCGGTGATGAGCAGGCCGGCGACGACGATGTTGCAGCGGCCGAGGCGGTCGGCCAGGCCGGCGAAGAGGGAGCCGAACGCACCGATCAGGTTCCCGAACGCCAGCAGCGTCACGTAGAAGGGGAAGCTCATGTGCAGGTCGGTCAGCTGGAGGGTGGACACCGAACTGCCCACGTACAACTCGTAGTAGAGGGCGATGGTGATCAGCACGGTCAGCCCGAGGTAGCCGTAGCGGGCCGCGGTGTCGGGATAGTGCTCGAGCTGCCGGCTCCTCAGTGTCGCGAAGAAGCCCGGCACCGGCGCTCCAGCGATCGGGCGGGCGTCAGAGATGCTCATGGACGGCGGTACCCCCTCCGGTTGACGTTCCGGGCCGCCGGTCCCCCCCGGTGACACCCGGGGGAACCCTAGGCGCGCACCACGTGCAGGTTCAATGCATGCCGGGCACACCGTGGGGGATCGCTCGACGACGCCGCCGCAGCACCCGGCTGTCGTAGCCGCCCCTGCGCCTGGCACGGGCAAACCCTGGCCCGGTATACAGAAGGCCCGTGACGCTCACCTACGAGGAAGCGGCCGCCCAGGTAACTGCTCCCGGTCAGCTCTTCGAGGTCGTGGAGGAGGATGTCCTCGGGGTGCGCCAGCGGGTGTTCGTCCACGCCCCGGCGACACTGCGGCAACTCTTCGACGCCGCCCGGGGCCATGGCGAGCGGACCTTCCTCGTCTTCGAGGACGAGCGCTGGAGCTTCGCCCGGGTCATGGCGAGCGTTGACGCGCTGGCGGCCGCTCTGGTCAGCCGCTACGGCGTCCGGCCCGGGGACCGCGTCGCCATCGGCATGCGCAACTACCCAGAATGGGTGGTGAGCTTCGCCGCCGTCACATCCATCGGAGCGATCTCGGTGTCGCTCAACGCCTGGTGGGGAGACGAGGAGCTGGCGTTCGCCTTGGAGGACAGCTCACCCCGTGTGCTGGTGGCCGACAGGGAGCGGGCCACCAGGGCGGCCGGCGTGGCTGGCGTGGCGGCGGGGCTCGGGATCGTCGTCGTGCGCAGCGCAGAGGGGGAGGGCATGCCTCCGGGCGCAGCGCGCTGGGAGGACGTGGTCGTGGCGGGTGCACCCATGCCGGCGGTCGAGGTGGGAGCCGATGACGACGCCACCATCTTGTACACCTCCGGCACGACGGGTCGCCCCAAGGGGGCCGTGTCGACCAACCGGGCTGTGTCGCAGGCCCTGTTCGGCTTCGCCTGCCGGACGGTCATCGAGCGCACCCGCAAAGGGGCCGACGCTTCCGATGACGAGGGGGAGCTGACCGACATGAGCTTCATCCTCGTCGTGCCGTTGTTCCACGT
>JAJZJY010000793.1 GCA_021809885.1 Actinomycetes bacterium | reverse complement strand
CTCCTGGCCCGGCGCCCGCGGCATCCGCCGGAAACGGCGGCGCCGCAGGTACGGGCGGGGCTGTCGGTGATGCAGCTACCGCGGCGGTACCGGTCGGGGTGGCGGTGGCGGCGGGGGCTGCCGCCAAGGGCTCGGTGGACCGGCAGGTCGCACACGTCAGTGAGGTGTCGGCGGCGGCGGGTTCCGCCAGTTCGCCCGGAACGCCGTCTGCGCCGGGCACTCATGCACCGGGCGGCGGGCCGCCTGCCCGCTCGCCCGCGGCTCCACCACCGCCACTCTCGGTCCCGGTCCGTACCGGCGAGCCCGGTCCGTCCCCGTCACCGCCGCGGTCGTCGCCGCCGAAGTCCGCGTAGCCGGTCTCGCCGCAGTCAGGAAGAGGAAGGAACTCGCCTCATGTCGTCCGCCACCACCGTCCCGCCCGGTCCTGCCCCGGTCCGCTTCGGCCGCAGGTCCACCCGCGGCCTGCTGCTCGGACTGTCCACCCCCCGCTGTGTCTCGGCTGGTGCCGCCATCGCCGTCGTGGTGGTCGGCCTGGTGGCCGCCGGAGGGGTCGGGCTCGTGGCGAGCGGGCTGGCGTGGGTGCCGCTGCTGGCGGTCACGTTCGTCTCTTGGCAGGGCCTCGCGCTCATCGAGTGGGTCCCCGTCGTCGGCCATTGGACGGCTCGCAAGGCGACCGCGCAGACCGACTACCGGGCGAGAGTGTCGGTCCCCCGGCCGGCGGGGACGATGGCCCTGCCCGGTGACGCCGCCGCGTTGCGCTTCTACGAGGACCCCGAGACCGGGGTGTGCATGGTTCATGACCCGCACCGCCAGACCCTCTCGGTGGTCGTGCAGATCACCCATCCCGCCTACGTGCTGCTGTCACCCACCGATCAGCACAACCGGGTCACTGCCTGGGGCCGGCTGCTCGCCTCGCTCTCCAAGTCCGGGCACTGCGCGGCCGTCCAGGTCCTCGAAGCCACCATTCCCGACCCCGGCACCGGCGTCGCCGGCTGGTACGACCACCACGGCACCCACGACGAAGGGTGGGCCGACACCAACTACGCGGCGCTCCTCGCGCAGTCCTCGCACGGGTCCTCGACCCATCGGACGACGATCACCGTCGCTCTCGACATGCGCCGGGCGGCCAAGGCCATCCGCGAGGCCGGGCGAGGCGTGAAGGGCGCCGCGGTCGTCCTCTGCTGCGACATGGACGCACTGGAGTATTCGCTGCGCGCCGCTGAGCTGCACATCGACCGCTGGCTCGACGCCGCGGCGCTGGCGGTCGTGGTCCGCCAGGCATACGACCCGGCATCGACCATCCGGGCTGACTCGCCGGGGGCGACGTTGACGACGGCCGGGCCGGTCGGGGTCTCCGAGCATTGGGGCTACCTGCGCCACGACTCGGGCTACTCGACGGTGCTGTGGATCAGCGAGTGGCCCCGTCAGGCGGTCGCCCCGAACTTTTTGCACCCGGTCGTCTTCGCCCAGGGTGTGCGCCGCTCGCTCACCGTCGTCGCTCACCCGCTCGGGGCGACCGAGGCGATGAAGCAGATTCGCAAGGAGAAGACCGAGGCCATTACCGACTCGGCACAGAAGGCCAAGGTCGGCCAGCTCGAAGACCTTTCCGACCGCCAGGAGTACGACGACATTCTGGCCCGTGAACAGGCGCTCATCTCTGGCCATGTCGACATGGAGTTCTCCGGGTTCGTGACCGTCACCGCACCGGGCCGTGACGAGTTGGCCGCCGCGGTGTCCCAAGTCGAACAGGCCGTAGGCCAGTCGACGTGTGAGACCCGCATCCTGTTCGGCCGCCAGGCTCAAGGGTTCGTCGTCTCCGCCCTTCCCTTCGCCCGGTCGGTGCTGTGATGGAGCAGGAGGTTGAGGGCCAGGACCGGCCGGTCGTGGTCGATGACGGCCGGACCTTCGGCGCACCGCTGTTCACCCCGGCCGACGCGAGACGACGTGAACGGCGCCGCCAGGTGCGAGCGGCGCGGGGGATCGAGCTGGCCCAGCGGCGGGCGCTCATGGCCCAGCGGCGGTCCGAGATCGAGGCGTTGAAAGCCGAGCAACGCGCCGCCGCCTACCTGCCCGTGGGCGGCGAGACCGGACCCGCCGCCCTCCGCTCGTATCGGCGCCTGCGGGTCCAGCCGCACCGGGCCACCTCCGACGTGCTCGCCGGGGCGTACCCGTTCCTGGCCGAAGCCGGGCTCGGCACCGAAGGCGTATTCATCGGCCAGGACTCCTGGTCGGCCGCGGCGTTCGTCTACGACCCCTGGGTTCTCTACGCCGCAGGTGTGCTGACGAATCCGAACCAGCTTTTGGCCGGCGTCATCGGCAAAGGCAAGTCCATGCTGGCCAAGAGCCTCGCTGCCCGCTCGATCGCCTTCGGCCGTAAGGTCTACGTGCCCGGCGACCCGAAGGGCGAATGGACTGTGGTCGCCCGCGCCGTGGGCGGCCAGGCCATCGAGCTCGGCGGCACGCTTACCACGCGGCTCAACCCGCTCGACGAGGGACCGAGAGTGCCGGGGACCGACGACGAGACCTGGCGGGTCGAGACAGCGAAGCGCCGCCGGGCACTCCTCGGCTCGCTCACCGGATCGGCTCTCGACCGGCCGCTGCTACCGACCGAGCACACCGCCCTCGACGCCGCCCTGGCCGCCGCTGTGGCGGGTTCACCGACCCCGCTCCTGCCGATGGTGGTCGACGCGCTGTTCTCGCCAACCGACGCCTGGCTCGGCTCGTCGGTCGCCCAGCTCGTCACCGATGGCCGCGACGCCGGCCACGCGCTCGCCCGGCTCGTCCACGGCGATCTTGCCGGCCTGTTCGACGGACCCTCCACCGTGCGCTTCGACCCGAGCCTGCCGATGGTCTCCCTTGACCTCTCGCGCAT
>JAJZJY010000792.1 GCA_021809885.1 Actinomycetes bacterium | reverse complement strand
ACACCTCGCCCGAGCTGGCGCCCATCCCGGCCCTCCTGCTCACAGGTGCCGTCCACCAGCACCTCGTGCGGACCAGGGACCGCACCAAGGTGGGGTTGGTCGTCGAAACCGGCGAGGCCCGCGAGGTTCACCACCTGGCACTGCTCATCGGCTACGGGGCGGCCGCGGTGAACCCCTACCTCGCCTTCGAGTCCATCGACGACCTCCTCCGCGACGGGCTGCTCGACGGGATCACGCCCAGACGTGCCGCCCGGAACTACGTGAAGGCGTGCGGCAAGGGTGTGCTCAAGATCATGTCGAAGATGGGGATCTCCACCGTCGCCTCCTACACAGGCGCGCAGGTGTTCGAGGCCGTCGGGCTGTCCCGGCGCCTCGTAGATCGCTACTTCACCGGGACGGTGAGCCGCATCGACGGGATCGGCCTGGAAGAGGTCGCCGCCGAGGTGCTGGCCCGGCACGCCTCGGCCTGGCCGGACCGCCCGAACGAGCTCGCTCACCGGGACCTTCCTGTCGGTGGTGACTACCAGTGGCGGCGGGAGGGCGAGTACCACCTGTTCAACCCGACGACGGTCCAGCGGCTCCAGCACGCGACCCGCGCCGGACGCTACGACATCTTCAAGTCCTACACCCGCGCCGTCGACGACCAGGCGAGCCGGCTCGCCACGCTGCGGGGCCTGTTCCGGTTGCGGGACGCCGACGAGACCGGCAGGACCCCCGTGCCGCTCGAGGAGGTGGAGCCGGCATCCGACATCGTGAAGCGGTTCTCGACGGGAGCGATGTCGTACGGCTCCATCTCGGCCGAGGCCCACGAGACCCTCGCCATCGCCATGAACCGCCTCGGCGCCCGCTCCAACACCGGCGAGGGCGGCGAGGACCCCTCCCGCTACGCCCCCGACCCCAACGGGGACCTGCGGAGGAGTGCGATCAAGCAGGTTGCGTCCGGCCGGTTTGGTGTGACCAGCGAGTACCTCGTCAACGCCGACGACCTGCAGATCAAGATGGCGCAGGGCGCCAAGCCGGGCGAAGGCGGCCAGCTGCCCGGCCACAAGGTGTACCCGTGGATAGCGAAGACGCGGTACTCCACGCCGGGTATCGGCTTGATCTCTCCCCCGCCGCACCACGACATCTACTCGATCGAGGACCTCGCCCAGCTGGTCTTCGACCTGAAGAACGCCAACGACCGCGCCCGCGTGCACGTGAAGCTCGTGTCCGAGGTCGGCGTCGGCACGGTCGCCGCCGGCGTCGCCAAGGCGCACGCCGACGTGGTGCTCGTCTCCGGCCACGACGGCGGGACAGGGGCGTCCCCGCTCAACTCCCTGAAGCACGCCGGCACGCCCTGGGAGCTCGGCCTGGCCGAGACGCAGCAGACGCTGCTCGCCAACGGTCTGCGGGACCGGATCGTCGTCCAGGTCGACGGCCAGATGAAGACCGGGCGGGACGTGGTCGTGGCCGCCCTGCTCGGAGCGGAGGAGTACGGCTTCGCCACCGCCCCGCTCGTCGTGAGCGGGTGCGTCATGATGCGCGTCTGCCACCTCGACACCTGCCCGGTTGGCATAGCGACCCAGAACCCGGAGTTGCGCAGGAGGTTCAGCGGGCGGGCGGAGTTCGTCGTCAACTTCTTCCGGTACGTGGCCGAGGAGGTGCGCGAGCTCCTGGCGGTGCTCGGCTACCGACACCTCGACGAGATCATCGGTCACCCCGAGCTGCTGGACACCTCGCCGGCGGTCACCCACTGGAAGGCATCGGGGCTCGATCTGCGCCCCGTCCTGGCCGGGCCGGATCCCGATGACCGGCGGGCGCGTCGATGCATGCGAGGACAGGACCACGGCCTCGAGCGTGTGCTCGACCGCCGCCTCATCGAGGCCTGTCGCCCCGCCCTGGAGGACGCCCAGGCCGTGCGGGCCGAGTTCGCGATACGCAACGTCGACCGCACCACCGGCACGCTCCTCGGTGCTGAGGTCACGCGCCGTTACGGGGCCATCGGCCTGCCGCCCGACACGATCGACCTGACATTCTCCGGGTCCGCCGGCCAATCATTCGGGGCCTTTCTCCCCCCGGGGATCACCCTCACGCTCCACGGCGACGCCAACGACTACGTCGCCAAAGGTCTCTCCGGCGGCAGGGTGGTCCTTCGCCCGGCGGCCGCCCAGCCGGCTGGCTTCGCCGCCGAGGAGCAGGTGATCGCCGGCAACGTGATCCTCTACGGCGCCACCGGCGGCGAGGCGTTCCTGTCCGGGCGCGTCGGCGAGCGCTTCGCCGTGCGGAACTCCGGCGCTCTCGCCGTGGTGGAAGGCGTCGGCGACCATGGCTGCGAGTACATGACAGGCGGGCGCGTCGTGGTGCTCGGACCTACTGGCCGCAACTTCGGCGCCGGAATGTCAGGCGGCGTGGCGTTCGTGTGGGACCCCGACGGGCGACTGCCCGCCCGGGCCAACCCCGAGATGACCGCTCTGGAACAACCCGACCACGACGACGCCGACTGGCTGCACGACCGCCTGGTCCTGCACCGCCGGCTCACTGGCAGCGCCGTCGCCGGCCGGCTCCTCGCGGCCTGGCCGGCGACCGTCGGGCAGTTCGTCCGGGTGATGCCGATCGACTTCCGCCGGGCCCTCGACGCCGCCCGCGCCGCTGAGCGCGACGGGCGACCGGTCGAGGAGGCGATCATGGGGGCCGCCCGTGGCTGACCCCCGCGGCTTCATGGAGCACCCCCGCGAGACGGCGCCCCGGCGTCCGGTGCCCGTGCGCTTGCGGGACTGGAGGGAGGTCTACGACCAACTGCCCGCCGAGCGCCTCACCGTCCAGGCCTCCCGCTGCATGGACTGCGGCGTCCCCTTCTGCCACGACGGGTGCCCCCTCGGGAACCTCATCCCCG
>JAJZJY010000791.1 GCA_021809885.1 Actinomycetes bacterium | reverse complement strand
CTGGCCGCAGCGGGGCGGATCACTGCCGTTCCCAGGGTGGTCGCCGTCCAGGCTGCCGCCTGCGCTCCGCTGGCCGGGCTCGACCCGACGGGGCCGACGGTCGCCGAGGGCATCGCGATCGCCCGGCCCCCTCGCCAGGCGGAGATCGTCGCGGCCCTCGACCGCTGCGGCGGCCGGGTCGTCACCGTCGAAGATCGTGCCATCCTCGAGGCCCGCGCCGATCTCGCCCGGCGGGGCGTGTGGGTGGAGCCGACGGCGGCTGCCGCCTGGGCGGCGTACCGTCAGCGCCTCGGCGGCTCCCGGTCGCCGGCGACGGTCGTCGTGCTCTGTGGGGCGGGACTCAAAGCGCCCGGGTGACGATCCCCATGCTCATCACCATCCATCCTGCGGCCATCGTTGGGCTGCCCATGCAGCCGCCGTGGGGCCGTCTTGCCGTACCTTGCGGCCGCCTGCCAGTCGCTGGCGGCGACGTGCGGGGTTCTCGGCGACGTGCGGGGTTCTCGGCGACGTGCGGGGTTCTCGGCGACGTGTCGTGCACCTTTCGTCACTCTACGTCGCCCGGAAGCCGGGGTGTCGCCCAGAACAGGCCGGCAACGGGCCGGCGGGCGGCGCCGGTGACATGCCGGGTTTCCGGCCGCTGGTGAACGTATCGCCGGCCGACTCAGGATCCAGCGGTGCCGGGCTGCGCCCGCTCCTCGGAGTCGGTCCCGCCGAGCTCGGGTTCGTCCAGGCGGACGGTGGCGATGCCGCGAGCGCGGAGGGAGAACGAGCCCTTCCAGCGCTCGCTGGGCCGGCCCCGCAGGTCCACGAGCCATCCGGAGCGGTCCTCGACGCCGACGAGCGTGGGGGCGTCGCCCGGGTTGAAGACGCGCAGCTCCAGCGCTCCGCCGGCGCGCCGGAGGGCTGAGACCTCCGCGCCGTTGACCCGGAGGTGGCTCCCGGTGGGCGGCAGTTGGCCTCCGCCCTCCGTCGTGACGACCCGCAGCGGCACCCAGGCTGCCTCGGCGAGGGACCACGGATCGACGTCGTCGCCGACGGCGAGACCGTAGCGGAGCTCGAGGGGACCCACGAGTTGGGCGTCGTCGGTGGGTAGGGGAGGCCCTGCGGCGTTGGGGCGGAGGCTCGGGGCGGGGCGTGACAGGATGCCGGTCGCCCGCAGCAGCGTCAGGGCCAGCTGCCATCCGTCGTCGACGACCTCGTACTCCAGCAGGCCCTCATGGGTGAGGGTGACGCCGCCGGCCTGGACGAACCGCCGAGAAGGGAAGGTGGCCAACCCGACCTCGCCGTCGCCGCCCTCGGCGGTCAGCGGCCGGTCCACCACGCCAAACGCGCACTCAGCCCGCGAGCCGGTCGCCCGGCGGGCAAGCGGGAAGAGGGAGCGCAGGCGGTGGTCGCGGGACGGGTTGTCGAAGCGGGTGGTGATCCGCACGAGGGGCTCCCCGGCATGCAGTTCGAGGACCGTGGTCACTTCAACTGTCCGCGTCCCGACCCGGCGGCCGTCGTACACCGATGCCGGCCAGGTGAACCGTCGTTGCACCCGGAGCCGCCCACGCACCGGCCCGTCCTCGAGGAGGGTGATCGTCACCGAGTCGGGGCGCTCGACGACGAGGTCCTCGGCGGGCGGCGAGAAGGTGTAGGTGTCACCAGCGTCGCCTCCGTCGACGAGGCGGTCCATGCCGGCGAGCCCGTTGACGGCGAACGTCCCGTCCGCAGGGTTGACCGCCAGGCGCACCACGCCGTTGTCCAACCAGTTGTCGCCGGCCTGCACGGCTTGCTCACCGCCGCCGCCCTGCTCGCCGGCCTGCACGGCTTGCTCACCGCCGCCGCCCTGCTCGCCGCCGCCGCCCTGCTCACCGCCGCCGCCCTGCTCACCGCCCGGGCCGGGCAGGGACACCCACCCGTACCCCGGGACCTCGCGGACCCGGGCTAGCACCCGGACGCTTGCGGGGCGCTCGACGCGTACCCACAGCGGCTTGTCAGGGTTGGCAGCTGCCTGGGCGATGGCTTCGGCCATGGTGGCGTCCACCGGTCGTAGCGAGGTGTCGGAGGCCCGGGTGCGGTCCGACGCCAGCGACAGTTGCACGCCGGCCGGCGTCCACTCGACGCTCGCCTCTGTGGCCCGGCCGTCGTCGAGCCAGCCCGCCTCCGTGAGCTCGGCGAGCACCCGGGCGAGATCGCGTCCTCGCACCTCACGCTCGGCAGACCCCGCGTCGAACCGGTCCACCAGCTGCGTCCCCGGTGGTGCCTCCGGGCCGGGGAAGAGTACCTCGACGAGACCCGACCGGGTGCGGGAGCTCGGGTTCACGACCATGGTGCCGGGCCGCCGGAACGCGCCGGCGAGGTGGCGCTCCACGGCGCCGATCACGCTGTCGGCGACGGTGGTCGCCTCGGCGAAGCGGTGGCGCACGGCCAGGCCGACCTCGTCGGCGGAGCAGGCGCAGATCGAGTCGTGCGCCGAGTTGCGCACCACATGGAGCCACGCCTCGTCGAGGAGCTCGCCCGGCCAGCGTTCGGCGGGCAGCCACAGGGCGGCGAGCGGTTCGGCCAGCCGTTCGAGGAAGCGCTCGGCCCGGGCAGCAGCGATCTTCACGTCGACCCTGTTGGAGGCCACGCCCATGAGCAGGTTGGCCCGGGCACTGCTGCGCAGCTCGCCGGTCCAGGAGGGCAGCGCAGCAGTCGGCGCCTCGGTGAGGTATTCGGCCAGAGGAGTGATGCGGAGCTCGAATTCCTGTTGCATGGCGTTGACAGCATCGGCGACTTGGGGGAGCCAAGGCTGCGGCGCCTGGTGGTCGGTGCCGTTCATGAACAGCAGCGAGCCTTCTTCGGCGAGGAAGGGTGCCAGTTGCGCGTGATGGGCACGGAGGCGCCGCAGGAGT
>JAJZJY010000790.1 GCA_021809885.1 Actinomycetes bacterium | reverse complement strand
GCATCAGCTCGGCCGCCGAGAGCGGCGGCGACGACATGGCGGTCGTCAACGTCGGGGAGCGTCACGGTGTGCTCCAGGGTCTCCCATCCCTCGACGCAGGCGTCCTCGAAGGCGTCGTCCATAGCAGCGAACCGGGCTCGGACTCGCTCGGGTGGGATCTCTGGATGGATGTCGACGACGGCGTCGGTAGCCTCGGCGACGATCCGAGCGCTCCAAAGTGGCCGGTAGAGATCGCGTTCGGCGAGCCGTAGCAGCGTGTCGGCGAGTGCGATTAGCACGAGGACACACGCGTCGAGGACCACTGCATAGCGAGCCACGAGGTCACTCGCCGGTGGCCGGGCGGGCCCGACGCCGGCGGGCCGCCCGCAGCGCTCCTGCGTAGTCGGCTCCTGTGCCGTCGTAGAGCCCGAGCTCGCCGGCTTCCTCGGTGAGCTGGTCCAGGACAGTTCGACGCTCCGTGCGGCGGCGGTGTTGGAAGTCGATGAGGTCTTGGAGACGGACTCGGCGGTGGCGGCTCGGCTTCTCGAAGGCGATGGCGCCGTCTTCGAGCAGCTTGACGAGGGTAGGGCGGCTGATCCCGAGGAAATCGGCCGCCTCCTGGGTAGTGAGGAGCAGGCCTTGGGGCGCGACAAGGGTGGCCTTCCCCTGACGCATGACGTCGACCACCTGGCGCAGGACGCGGTAGACCTCGGCCGGCAGCGGGATCTGCTCGCCGTCAGGGCCGAGAAGGAGGCCTGGCTCGGTGTGGCCCTCGAAGAAGCGGGCGAGGTCGAGGAGCTGGTCGAGGTCCTCGGGAGGGAAGACGACGTCCTCGTCACGCTCGTGGTCGACGGTGGCGGTCGACGGTTCGCTGGGAGCTCGGCTGGCCGGCGTCATGTCCTCCATGATAGCAGGAATCGAAAAAAACGAAAGCCGCCAACCGGGCGGACTGCACCCGGGCCTCAGTCGACCTGTGGGTGCCGAATACTCGATTGCAACCGTGACCAGGGCAGATGGCCTTGCTCGCGAATCGCGCACCACGTTTACCGGTCTTACTCCTACCACCGGTAGTACCGAGCCTGAGGACCACCTACCGCTGGTGCGAGAGCCGTCCTGACCGAGAGCATTTGTGCAGCTCACGACCCGTTCCGGGTTTCCGGCACGCACAGGTCACGGCCGGATGATCTCCGTGCCTGAGTCGAGGCGTCAAAGTGCTGGCCGCAGACCATGGATGGCATTCTCGGCACCGACAGGTCACCTTCGCCGCCACCGAAGGCACGGTCACCCAGCGCAGCGAGCTCACTCCCGCTCAGTGCAAGATCCTCGGCGCGCTCAAGCTCCCCAAGCCGCCGCGCTTATTCGACTTCAGCCCAGTTCCTGAGCTCCCGCCAGGGCCAGAGGCCGCGTAGTAACACGCGCTCGCGACCGTTCGCGGCCATTTCACCTACTCAGCAGCACAGTTGCTGCGATCCTCTGCCTGCTTGCTGCGGAACTCCGGCCAGTGGCTCGAATCGATTTCTTGGACCGCTTCACGTTTGGTGTCAACCACCTCGACCGCTTTCAGACAGCGAGGTTATCCGAAACACCGGGGTCCGAGGTGCGAGCGCTTCGCACTGCTCGATCGATGCGTGGCGAGGTAGCTTCAAATGCGGGCGGCCACCTGGGGCGACTTCGGCATAACGCCGGATGATCGGGGGGCGGTCCTCGATCGCGACTTCGTCGAGCCTCACGGGTTCCTCACGGCCACGACGCAGGTTGGCGACGCCAGCAGCGGCGCGAACGTTCTTAACCCAGTTTGCGCTGTCACCCAGCATGGACACCAGGTACTCGACACCGTCCAAATCCGCGATCACTACTGGGAGGGTGATTGACTGACCGCTTCGTCTGCCGATGACTTCCAGGCTGGCGGCCCGCCCAGGCATGAGACCAGCCCCGAAGGCAAGACTCGAAAGACGGTTCTGTGGTTTCGCCAGCCAATTCGGTCGACCAGAACGGTACATCCACCGCGAATAACGCCCAAACAACTGGCTGAACGTATTCATGAGTATGATCCCAGGCTGGCTTGAGGAAAGATTCGATAGTCACAAGATCTGCAAGGCGCCGAGCATAATAGCCACAACTGCACTGCGGTGGTCGATCTTTTCGAGCACGCTTTCGAGCGAGCCGCGGACGCG
This sequence comes from Actinomycetes bacterium, assembly GCA_021809885.1. GTDB lineage: Bacteria > Actinomycetota > Acidimicrobiia > Acidimicrobiales > Palsa-688 > JAKAQB01. The sequence continues at coordinate 726 of JAJZJY010000790.1, read as the reverse complement.
GACTCGTTCCGGACGCATCGGATCTCGTGTAGGTCTTCCTCGTCCAGGGCGACGTCGACCAGGCGTGGACCGGGGCGAAGGCGGTTCCTGGCGCCTGTGGCTCGAGCTTGCTCGGCGCCGTGAGGCGGGCCACCCGGCTCGACGCCTTCCCGATCTTCGAGGACGAGGTGGAACGCCTCATCGCCGCCAAGAACAACGACGCGTACCACCAGGCGATCGAATCGATAGCGCACGTCCAAAAGCTGATGCAAGCTGCCGCCCAGCCTGACGCCTCCGGGCCGTACGCGGCGGGGGTGCGGGCTCGCCACAAGCCCAAGCGCAACCTCATGAAGCTCCTCGACGGTCGCGGGTGGTGAGCGGCGCGCGACCTCGAGGCCAACGGGCCCTCCACCCCGACGCGACCTCGCGGGTCGGAGCCTGCCCATCGGCGTCTCGACGTGCCTGCTGGCCTTCGCTTGGCCGAGCGGGCGAAGTCGGGCTCGCAGACGGGCGCGCTGCGTCGGTGGCGAAGGGAGCGGCGGTGGGCTTGGCGATGCGGGCCGAGTAGATCGACAGGTTCACGAGCCGCCGGGACACGAGCAGGGCACCGGCGAGAGCGAGCGCCACCACCACGAGCGAGACCGTGGTCGTCCCGGTGAGCTCGACGGTGAAGGCGATGCCTGCCACCGGGGCCTCCATGGCGGTGCCAATCAGCCCTCCCGCGCCGATCACCGCGTGGTGTCGAGG
>JAJZJY010000024.1 GCA_021809885.1 Actinomycetes bacterium | reverse complement strand
CACGGAGGTGTTCGCCACCTTCTCCAAGAAGCCGGTGTTCGGCTACAAGGGCATGATCGCCGCCACGCTCTCCATCGCCGGTCTGTCCATGGGGGTCTGGGCCCACCACATGTACACCACCGGCGCCGTCCTGCTGCCGTTCTTCGCTGCGATGACCTTGCTGATCGCCGTCCCGACGGGCATCAAGTTCTTCAACTGGATCGGCACCATGTGGCAGGGCGTACTGACCCTCAACACGGCGATGCTCTTCGCCATCGGGTTCCTCGTCATCTTCCTCTGCGGGGGGATCACCGGGGTGATGCTTGCCCAACCGCCGCTCGACTTCCAGCTGCACAACACCTACTTCCTGGTAGCCCACTTCCACTACGTGCTGGTCGGCACCACCGGGTTCTGCGCCTTCGCCTCGATCTACTACTGGTTCCCCAAGTACACCGGCCGGCTGCTCGACGAGAAGTTGGGCAGGATCAGCTTCGCCCTCATGTTCATCGGGACCAACCTGACCTACTTCCCCATGCACGACCTCGGGTTGCGGGGCATGCCACGGCGGGTGTTCACCTACGCCAGCAACGCCGGCTGGACCTTCCTCAACGAGCTGTCCTCGATCGGGGCGTACATCCTCGGCATCGGCGTGCTGTTCACGGTCATCAACATCTTCACGAGCCTCCGCAACGGGAAGATCGCCGGCGACAACCCGTGGGACGGCCAGACCCTCGAGTGGGCAACCTCGTCACCGCCGCCCGAGCACAACTTCGAGGTCCTGCCGCCCATCCGCTCCGAGCGGCCGCTCTGGGACGCCAACCATCCGGATCAGCTCACGGAGGTGGGTCACTGATGCGCATCGAGATGCGCCTCTGCCTGTCGGCGGGGCTCTTCCTCGGAATCGTCTGCGCCATCTACTGGTTCACAAGCAACGAGGACGCCGGCACCGCCTGCCTGCTCTTCGGCTTCGCCGCCTACGTCCTCATGGGTAGCTACCTGTTCCTGCAGTGGCGCCGCCGGAATGGCATCCCCCGTCCCGAGGACAAGGACGACGCCGAGATGAGCGACGGCGAGGGCGAGATCGGTTTCTTCCCTGCGGCCTCGGTGTGGCCAGCGGGCATCGGCCTCGGCGCCATCATGCTCGCCGTCGGGCTGATCTACGGCACCTGGTATCTCCTCCTCGGCTTCATCCTGGTGTTCGGGTCGATCATCGGGTTCGTGGTGGAGGCGGAGGCGCGCGAGGAGGGGCCGGACGACCCCGGAGTGCCGATCGCCCCGGGCGATGCAAACCTACCCATCACCCACGTGAGCGTGCCGAGCACATACCAGCCCCAGCCGTAAGCCCCACCAGGGGCACTCACAGTCCCCACGTACAGTTGGTGCGCCAGTTGTCGTGGTGTACGACAGTTGACGTAGGGCGGATGGCTGGACTAAGTTGCTGGAAGTGGTGGACGCTGTACGCAGCATCAGCCCAGCGGACGCCTCTCCGCAAACCGTGGCCTATCCTCCGGCGGCCACGGCAGTGACCGTCATCTCGAGCATCTGCAGAGCGGCGAGCACCGTACGGGCCCACATGGAGCATGGGGCGCTGGCGGATTACGACCTGTCCTGGCGAGCGTTCAACGTCATGTGGGCGCTGCGTCCCGTGGGCGAGCTCGACGCTCAGCTGCTCGCCCGCCAGGTGGGGATCAGCAAGGCCACGCTCTCCGGACTGCTGAAGACGCTGGAAGGGCACGGCTTCGTCGGGCGATGCCCTCATCCGGACGATCGGCGACGTGTGATCGTGCACCTCCTTCCAGCTGGGCGCCGAGCGGTGGATGACCTCCTTCCCCGTTACTGCAGGGAGGCAGCGGCCGTCACCTCCAGTTGGCAGGACGATGAACGACTCGAGCTGATCGAGCTCCTGCAGGAAGTCCAGCTCAGTGCCGGGGGCGCCGGCACGGAACACGGCACAAGCAGAGGCTTCCCTCCCAGATCCTCGTAGGAACCAGCACTGCTCGTCCTGATCCGTGGAGGGTGCGCACGCCGGCGAGGGCCGCACCGGTCGAGTTGGCGTTCTCGGCGACAGCGGATGGCCAAGACCTCATCCGATGTCGCCGAGGACCAACGATGTCGCCGAGAATCGCTCAGACAGCCTGGACCGGTGAGGGGGCCTGGACCGACTGCAGGCGATGGGACGGGTTGCGGGGCGCGGACGGGTGGAAGGGGGCTGGCACGGGTAGCAGGGGTCCGGCACGTCCGGCACGGGTTGCAGGACCGGGAACGGGACGGCCTTGCGCAGCCCGGCGACCGGTCGGGGGCCGTCCCGCCGTCGGGTTCGGCTGCGCCTCGGGCTGCGTTGGCGCGCGGCCGGCGACCAAGCCGTGCCGGAGGGCATAGAGGACGACTCCGGTGCGGGAGCGGGCGGGGAACTTGTCGAAGATGTGTTGGAGGTGGGCTTCCACCGTGCGCCTGCTGATGCCCAGCCGCTCGGCGATCTGCTGGTTGGTATGGCCGTCGACGAGGAGCCCGATCACGTCCAGCTCCCGGCCGGTGACCGCTGGTTCCGGTCGGACCGGCGCTCCGGGCCGGTCACATGACGCCGGCGGTGGAATCCCCGCACCGAGCACGACGCTCCCCGAGACGACGGCACGCACGGCATCACTGAGTTGCTCGGGTCGGGCCGTGTCGGGAAGGTAGCCGGCGACGCCTGCGTCGAGCATGGCGTCGACGTACTCGGGGTCGGTTGGGCCGGAGAGCACCACGACGTTCGTGGAGGGACAACGCTGCCGGAGCTGACGTGCCACCTCGATGCCGCTGATGCCGCTGATGCCGCTGCCGGTGCCCCTGCCGGTGCCGGTGCCGGTGCCCCTGGCGCCACCGGCGCCTCTCGGGACCAGGTCGAGCAGCACGACGTCAGGCTTGGTGACCTCGACGGCTGCGATGGCGACGTCTACCCGGTCGGCTTCCGCCACGACGGCAACGTTGCCGCATTGCTCGAGGCTGCTCCGGGTCCGCTCCCGGGTGACGGCGTGGTCGGCGACGAGAACCGCCGTGATCGGGCGGCGAGCACTCATCGGTATCGCCGGCACCTTGGGCTCCGCGCCGCGGGGGACGTCTCGGAGCTCGTCGTGTTGATCTCCTGGACGTCGGGCATCCGCCCACAGCCGGCTGACCCGCCCCCCGACCCCCCGGCGCGGCATCTCAGGAGGCCGCGCTGATGGGTCGGGAGCCGACGACCGACCCCAGTGCCTGGCCCCCGACGGCCGGGTTGGCGACACCCCCGCCGGACCCGAGACCACCGAGGAGCCGGTCGGTGAAGATCTCGACGTCACCCCGCCGGCGGTGCCGGCCAAACGTGGCTTCGGCAACGACCGTTGCGCCCTTGGCTTCGACGTCCTGGCGGAGCCGGTCGAGCGCTCCCTTCGGGTCGACGGCGTAGGTGCAGTAGAGGGCGAACCGGGTGGCCCCCAGTCCCGGCAGCTGACGCAGCCAGGCCGTCGTGGCACGAGCGGGGCGGACGCCGGCGACGACGAAGCCCTCGACCCACGTACCGAGCACGACGAGGTCGGCGGCCGCGAGGTCGGTGAGCGTGACGTCGCGGAGGGGCAGGGTGCGCACCTGCGCGTGTCGCCGGCCCAACGCCTCGGCAAGCTCACGCCCGACGGCTTCGGTGTGGCCACCTCTGCTCTCCCAGGCCACGAGGACCCGCGGCTCGACGCCCGAGGGTACCCGGTCGGGGCGATGCACACGGCGTTCGACAGCGGCCCGTGCCGCGCGGCGGCCCTGGGCCATGGCCTCGACCACCGTCGACGGCCCGACCAATGCGTCGCCGGCGACGAAGAGCCGGTCACGGATGCCGAGGCCGGCGATGGTCTCGGCCGTCGCGCGCCCGAGGACCAGCTGGCCGATCGGCTGGTGGCGGGCGAAGGCCGGTGCGCCGGCGGCGAGCAGGCCGCTCGCTTGCACACGGCGGCTCGGCAGGCCGGTCGCCCGCCGGGCGACCGGCGGCTGCCCGGACAAGGCCGGGTCGGCGCGGTATCCCATGGCCATGACGACCAGGTCGACGGCTTCCCGCTGGGCGGCGCGGCGTACCGTCTTCGGCTTGGACCCCGCGTCGGACTGGGCTGTCTCGTCGAACACCGCCGTCGTCACTCGGCCGTCGTCGCCCTCGAGGCGCTGCACTGTCGTGAGGAAGCGGATGTCGACACCCTCGTCGGCAGCTTCGGCCAGCTCGTCGGGCCGGACGGGGGCGAAGCGACGGTCCAACCAGTCGACGCATATGGCCCGTGCCCCGAGGCGCCTGGCCAGGCGGGCGACGTCCATCGCTGTGTTGCCAGCACCGACGACGAGGACCGTCGGCGGCTCTCCATCGCCTTCTGGTGAGGGGAGGAGCTGCGACGGCTCGCCCCGCTGGAGGGCCGCTTGGGCGTCCTGCAGGAACTGGGTCGCGTCGCACACCCCGTCGAGGTCCGCTCCGGGGATCGGGAGCCTGAGGGGGAGGCCGGCGCCGTGCGCGAGGATCACAGCGTCGTAGCAGCCGAGCAGCTCGTCGATGTCGGCGGCTGTCACCTCCACCCCGCAATGGAGCTCGACGCCTGCGGCCAGCAGGTCCTCCCAGGGACGACGGGCCACGTCTGCAGGGAGGGTGAAGGCGGGGATGCCCCAGTCGAGCAGGCCGCCGGGACGGTCCCGAGCCTCCAGCACGGTCACCGACGCACCCGATCGGACCAGCTCGAAAGCCGCCCCGGCACCGGCGGGCCCGGAACCGACGACGACGACGGCCATATCGGCGCCGGTGTCGCCCTCCGCCTCGAGCGGCGGCAACGGTGCCGCATCCGCAATGTAGCGCTCGAGCGCGCCGATGGCGACGGGCGTGCCACCGGCGAGTGACCATGTGCACGCCCCCTCGCACTGCAGCGCCTGGTCGCAGACGCGGGAGCAGACATCGGGAAGGAAGCTCGTCCGGCGGATGATCCGGTGCGCTAGCGCCAGGTCGGCGTCCCGTACAGCGGCGATGAAGGCGGGGATGTCGTTGTGAGCGGGACAGCCCCGCACGCAGGTGGGGTCCGGGCAGGAGAGGCAGCGGTTCGCCTCGGCCAGGGCGTCGGCCCCGCCGAGGAGCCCGACACGGGTTTCACCCAGGTCACCGAGCAGGGACGGAGGAGAGTGGACGCCGGTGGCGACCCGCTCGCCGGCGAGCATCGGCCCCGAGACGGTGATCGCTGCAAATGGGCAGGTCCGAACGCATTGGCGGCACCCGACGCAGCGGGCGTCGTCGGCGACGGCGGTCCAGCTGCCCGGCTCCAGGGTGAGCGCGCCGGTGGGGCAGCGCACCACGCATTCCTGGCATCCGGCGCAGCGGTCCGTGAGCACATCGACGTGGAGCGGCTCGGCCGGGGTGCCGGTGGACGGGGTGTCCGTGGACAAGGCGGTGATGAAGGTTGTGGTCATCGGGGCTCCTATTGGGCGGCGTGCATGATGACGTAGAGGAGGCTGGCAGCGACGCCGAAGGCAACCGGCAGGGCCACGGCTGCAAACCGGGCGGCGACCGGGCGGGCGGCGACAGGTACGAGCTCCCGGCCGGAGATCCGCCACATTGCCCAGATCGACGCCAGGGTGCCGGCGGCCATCACCGCCACCTGGACGGCGACGATGGCGGGGTTGTTGGCGATGTGCAGCGTGTAGAGGCCCGAGTGCGTCGAACCGAGCGTTACGAGGTGACCAGCGGCCGGCACGACCCGGGGGGCATGGGCGAGGAACTTCGGCAGCTGGCGGGCGAAGTAGTCAGCGCCCACGACCGGGATGATGCCGTACATCATCGGCAGGAAGTAGCTGCGGTAGGGGCTGGTCCGCTCGAGGAACCGTCCCTTGGTGGGTGCCGGCAGGTTGCTCCGGCGGGTGGCCACAGCGACCAGGGCGACCAGCCCAGCCGTGATCACCGCCACCGCGGCGATGATCCCGATGTAGTCGACGGGGTTCGGGTATCCGATGCCGATCTGCCGGTTCAACCAGCTGTCGACGGTGGCGAAGATGCTCGTGGCATTGACCTGCTGGTAGACGACCAGCCCCCAGAGGATGGCCACTGCCCATGCCACGTCGGCCCGCCGGCGGGTCGGAGCGACGACGGAGGTGAGCGGCGGCTGCAGGTACAGACCGACGTTGCCGCTCGGGCAGGACTTGTAGCACTCGCTGCACAGGCCACACGACAGGTTGGAGTCGGCGCTTCCCGGCCAGGTGTACCACGGGCAGCCGTAGCCCTCCTCGCCGCCGCGCATGCAGTCCTTGGTGGCGCAGCTGATGCAGGCGTCGCGGTCACGCGTCCGGAAGCCGGCGACCGAGCCCATTGCGCCGACCGTGCCGATGAGCGCTGTGAGGGGGCAGAAGTAGCGGCAGAACGTCCGTCGCTCGAACACGAGGAAGAACACCAGGGCACTGGTGACGATGCCGAGGACCATGATGCTCGTAGCGATCGGGCGGCCGGGCCCGGCGATGTTGAAGTACTCCTCGATCCAGGTCAGGAGGAGAAAGGCGCCGACTGAGGAGATGAACCCGTACTGGGCGACCGACTCCGGCAGCTTGAGGCCGAGCCCGAGGCGCCGTTGCGCCCGTCCCCACAACGTCCGCCGCTGGATCCACTCGGCGAACCCGCCGAACGGGCACATGGAGCACCATGCCCTGCCGACGACCACCATCATCACGAACACCAGGCAGAACCACACGTACCAGGTGATGGCGGTACCGAAGTTGAGCCCGGGGATGGCGGTGCCGAGCGCGCCGACGAAGATCACGACCCAGAACACGATCTGGTTGGGCAGGATCAGCGCGAACTGCAGTTTCCGGCTCCGCAGCAGGCGAGCCACCCTCGGGTGGCGGGCCACGTCGAGCATCCGGGGCGGGTCGGTCGGGCCGAACCGCTCCTCCATGTGCGATCGCACCGGCGGCCGCAGGTGGACGGCGACACCGACTGGGTCGGCGTCGGTTCGTACGATCGGTTGTGAGCCCTCTTCCAGGATCGTCACGGGCCACACCCCACTTTCTCTAGCTTGACTGCCTACGTAGAGTTCTTCAGTACGTGAGTAACTATACGTAGGTACTCCGGCCACGTCAAGCCCGGGCATATACTTAGGTGGTGAACCTGACGCTGACCCGGCGGGGCGACTACGTGGTCCGCTCCGCCCTCGCCCTCGCGAGGGCCTTCCCGTCCGGCCAGCCCCGCAAGATCCGTGAGGTGGTAGCGGAGATGGCCGTGCCGCCGACCTTCGCCTCCCAGATCCTCGCCGACCTCGTGCGCGCCGGCCTGGCGACGTCGAAGGCCGGAAGGGCCGGCGGCTACAGCCTCACCCGGGCCCCGGAGGACATCTCGCTGCTCGAGGTGGTAGAAGCCGGCGAAGGACCGGTGCGCGCCGAGCGCTGCACCCTGGGTGACGGGCCGTGCCGCTGGGACAGGGTCTGCCCTCTCCACGACACATGGAGCGCCGCCACGGCCGCCTTCCGGGCGTCGCTCGCTGGAGCGTCGCTAGCCGACCTGGCAGCGAGCGACGCCGACCTGGAGAGCGGTGCTCGGGTGGCGCCCCCAGACTCCCACCGTGCTGGCGGCCGCAGCGTCGCGCTGGACGACACCGTGCACGTCGAGATGCCCGCCGCCGCGTTGGCCGAGATCCTCCCCCGGCTCGAGGCTCGCCTGCCTGACGCCCTGGCGGTCGCCTACCGGGATGCCACCCCGGCTGGCGCCCCCGGGCCAGAGGACATGTGGTCGCCTCGGCCGGAGGAGATCGTCGCCATGATCAACCTGGATCGAGCGTCGTCGACGGGTGCGCTCACCTGGGAGTGCACACGCTCCTCCGACGCCCCCGACTCGCGCTTCGAAGGAACCCTCGAGGTCGTCGCCGTCGACGCGCAGCGCTGCGAGCTGCGCTGCAGCGGACGGCTGCGCCCACCGCCGCTGTTCGGGGAGACACCCGAAGCTCCGGCGGGAGCGATGCTGCGTGCCCTGCTGCGCCATCTCGCCAGGCTGGCAGAGGACCACGCCGCGGCGCGATCCACCCGCGCGTCCTGAGGGCGGACACCCGCCGGCGACCCGGAGTTGGGACCTTGGTCCCTAACCCCCTGCACGCGCCAACCGTTACCTTGGCCAACGGGCGCCGCACCGGAGCGCCCCCGTCCCCGCGCCAGCCAAGGGAAGGAGCACTGCATGCGCACCGCCCCAATATGCCGGGAGCCGGACCGGTGTTCGTAGAAGGAGTGGTGATCATCCCCCGCCCCGTAGAGGAGGTCACCGCCGGGTTGAGCTCGGGGGGAGTCAGGCTCCTCGGCGAGTCGCTGGCCGAGGTCGGCGAGGACGTGGTCCTCCTACGCAGCCGTGTCGGGCCAGGGCGCAGCGGTGCCATGCTCGCCAAGACCGTGGAGATCCAGCCCGGCCCTACCCGCAGGCACGGCGACACCACCCTGCTGGCGTTCACCTGGCGCCCCACCGGGGTCCTGCCGCTGTTCCCCGAGCTCGACGCCGACCTGGAGGTCCGCCCCGCCGGCCTCGAGCGCACCCAGCTGACCCTCCGGGGCCGCTACGCCCCCCCGGGTGGGAGCGTCGGGCGGGGCATGGACCGCCTCGTCCTCCACCGGATCGCCGAAGCCACCATCCGCGCCTTCCTGGCCGACCTCGCCAAGCGCCTCGACCAACGGGAACCGCCCCCACCCTGTGGCCGATCCGTGCCCGGATAGCACCGCCGCCGCCTGGCATCGGCGGCGGAGATCGACCAGTAGCGTCTGTCAGGTGCGCAGCGGCCCGACCCGGCACCGCGTGCCGCGAACGGCCAGCTGATGGTGGTACCCACCGTCGCCGCCCTGTCGGCAGCGGCGCTGTTCGCGGTGGCCACTGCCCTGCTGCACCGCAGCGCCGGCCTGACCGGCCGAGGTGCTGCTGTCGGACACGCCCGCTTCGTCGCCCGCAACGCCCGCCATCCGATGTGGATCGCCGGGATGGTGACCGAGCTTGCCGGGTTGGGTTTGCACGCGCTGGCCGTGCACACCGGCCCACTCACGCTGGTCCAACCACTGCTCGTCACCGGCCTCGTGTTCGCTCTGCCGGTGCGGCGGTTGCTGGAGCGGCAGCGGCCACGGCGCACCGAGCTGTTGTGGGCCGGCGCCCTCGCCGCAGGCCTTGCCGTCTTCCTGCTCGCTGCCACGCCCGCCAACGGTCCGTCCAGCCCGCCGGACTCGCTCCCGACCGTCATCTCGGTCACAGCAGTCAGTGCTGCCGTCGCCACCGCTGTGGTGCTCGGGTTGCGTTCGTCGGGGCGCCGGTCCGCGGCCATCCTCGGGTTCGGGTCCGGGGCGGCCTTCGCCGCTGTCGCGGCGTTGCTGAAGGTGGTCACCGGCGAGTTGGCCACAGCCGGCCCGCTCGCCACGGTCGGCAGCTGGCCGCTGTGGGGTCTCGGGCTCGCCGGCGCGTGTGGCGTCGTTCTCAACCAGCTCGCCTTCCGCGCCGCCCCGCTCCGCTACAGCCTGCCGGCGTCATCCACCATCAACCCGCTGGTGAGCCTCGCGATCGGAGCAGCCGTCTTCGACGAGCCCTTCCGCCATACGGTCCTCGCCGTCACCAGCGAGCTCGTCGGCCTGGCGGTGGTGATCACCACCGTCATCGGGCTGAGCCGCTTCGAACCCGACCCGCCCCCCGCCGGAGTCCCCCAGGGGGGGCTATGAGAACGGGCCGCGCAGCCGGCTGACGCCTCGCAGTTGACCGCGCCCGGCGCCAGCACCCCCACCAGAGAGCTGGCAGCAGCCGACCCGCGCGCACAGCATCGAAGCGCGCGCACAGGCGCCGGCATTCCGTCGTCTCTGCGCGCGGTCGGCCGCCGTGCGCGCGGTTTGCCTCCGAGACGGGCCCAGGATAGCCCGTATTATCCCGATTGTTGCCCATTGTGACGTCCGTGTTGGGGCTGCAACCCAACGACCCGGCCCGAAGCACACGGCCACGGTCGAATGCGCCGGCCAGCCAGCCGCCGGCCAACCACCCAGCCACCCCCGAGCCGGCCTCAGGCTTCCGTCTCGCCCCCCGCCACACCCGGCGGCGCCTCCTTGGGCGCCCCGGACCCGCGCTGGGACTGCACCTCGTCGCCGGCGGCACCACCCGACGCGGCCTCACCAGCCCCGCCCGGTGCGCCCTCACCAGCCCCACCCCGGCCGCCACCCGTGCGCACCAGGTGACCGCCGCCGGTCAGGTCGCCGCCGAGGCGGTCACCGTTGGCCCCGTGGTCGCCGTGATGGTCGCCGAGGGTGTGGTAGGCCCCGTCGCCGCCCCGGACGATGATGCCGCCGATCGGCTTCTTGATGATCATGTTGCCCGTGCGTTGCAGCTGGATGCAGACCCTGTAGGCGATCAGGCCGAAGCCGATCGGCGCCACGAACACGCCGATCTGCAGGATCTCGATGATCCGCTCGTAGCTGATGTGCCAGTCGTTGGCCAACAGGTCCGACGCGCTGGCCATGGTGCACACGGAGAAGAAGGCCAGCGCCGCCACCCCGACGGCGGTGCGGAAGGGCTTGTCCCGGGGCCTGTCGAGCAGGTTGTGGGCGACGTGGTCCTTGTAGATCCAGGCGTCGATGAGCGGCCAGGCGTACATCACCCCGAATAGGATCCCGGGGAAGAGGATTCCGGGGAAGAACGGGTTGGCGATCTCGTAGCCGAACGACCGGAACTCCCAGTGTGGCCACAGGCGCAGCGACCCGTCGAGCCAGCCGACGTACCAGTCGGGCTGGGAGCCGGCGGAGACGGCGTAGGGCTGGTAGGGGCCGTACAACCAGATGGGGTTGATCTGCACGAAGCCGCCCAGGGCGCAGAGCACGGCGGTGGTGAGGAACATGAGGGCGCCGCCCTTGAGCATGTACTGCGGGAAGAAGCGGCTGCCCCGGATGTTGGTCTCGGTCTTGCCCGGCCCGGGGAAGTCGGTGTGCTTCTGGCGCCACAGGATCGCGAGGTGGGCGGAGAGCAGCCCGACGAGCAGGGCCGGGAACAGGAACTCGTGGAGCACGAACAGCCGGGGGATGAGCGACGTACCCGGGAAGGGACCTCCCCAAAGGAGGAACACGAGCTTGGTGCCGATCAGCGGGATGGACTCGATGATCGAGTACACGACCCGCAGGCCGGTGCCCGAGAGGAGGTCGTCAGGCAGGGAGTAGCCGCTGAAGCCCTCGAGCAGGACGGTCATGAGGAGGGTGAGGCCGATGGTCCAGTTGACCTCGCGGGGCTTGCGGAACGCCCCGGTGAAGAACACCCGGCACATGTGGAAGCACAGCGCCGCCACGAACACCACGGCCGCCCAGTGGTGCACCTGGCGCATGACGAGCCCGGCGCGCACGTGGAAGGAGATGTTGAGCACCGAGGCGTAGGCCGCTGACATCGACTGGCCGTCGAGGGGTTTGTACGAGCCGTGGTAGATGATCGTCGCCGACGACGGCACGTAGAACAGGGCCAGGTAGATGCCCGTGATGATCAGCACCACGAAGCAGTACATGGCGATCTCCCCGACCATGAACGACCAGTGGTCGGGGAAGATCTTGTCCATCGCGCTGCGCATGAACGGCGAGGACCCGAAGCGGTCGTCGATGTAGTCGAGGCCGCTCTTCACGCGCGAGGAGCGGCGCTGCGCCGCAGCGCGCTCCGTTGTGGAGCTCACGAGTACTTCACCGCCTTGTGGGTGAAGGGGTTGATCTCGATCGGACGGTTCCAGTAGCCGGGGCCGACCGGCTCGGTGAAGCCGCTCTGGCTGGCGATGTAGCCCTCGGGGTCGACGTAGAGCGGCAGCTGGGGGAGGTTGCGCGGCGCCGGCCCGAAGATCGGCTTGCAGTCGAGGAGCACCTGGAACGTCGACTGGTGGCAGGGGCAGACCAGCTCGTGGGTCCACCAGTCGTACTGGCTCACCGGGCAGCCGGCGTGGGTGCAGATCTTCGAGAAGGCAACGAGGCAGTTGGTGCTGCCCACGCTGCCGATGTGCCAGGTCTCGCGCCCGGGCAGCACCTTGAACGGTGCCGACCCGATGTTGATGAGCAGCACCGCCGACTGGGCCATGGCCTGGCTGTCGAGGGGTTCGCCTGTGTCGGGGAACACCGTCAGCACGCCGTTGGGGAGGATGTCTGACGGCTTGACGGGCGTGCCGACCTCGCTGACGGCGCGCATGCCCTTCCTCCACGGGGTGCGGGCGAACTGCCCGTCGACCGCCGGGCCGAGCGAGGCGATCGGGAACACGAGGCTCACGCCGAAGACCGTGAGGACGCCGCCGAGCACCTTGCCGAGGAACGGACGGCGGGCCATCGGCTCGACGGCCCGCCCGAGCGACTGGACGGCCAGCCGGCGGTCGGCCTCGTCGGAGGCGTGGGTGAGCCCGCCGCGCGAGGCGATCACGTCGTGGCCGGGGAGCAGGTCCCGGGCCCAGAGCACGAAGCCGACGCCGAGCCCGGCGAAGCCGGCGAACAGGAAGGCGCCCTCCACCTGCGCCTCGCCCCCGGCAACGTAGACGGCCGCCAGCCCGATGCCCGACAGCAAGGTGATCAACCAGCAGAACGCGATCCGGAGCTCGGCGACGCGGGCACCGCGGGGGTCGTCCTCGTAGCGCCAATGCGTGTCGTTCTGCCCACGGGGGACGTCGTCGGGCCAGGGGGCGCCCTCCTCGATCCCGTAGTGGCGCGGGTCCTCCAGGTATTCCTGGGTGCCGGGCAGCAGCGACTCGGGTACATCCGTCTGGTCCGCTCCGGTCCGGCCTCCGGAGCGGGGATCGAGCTCGGGCCGGGAGTCGGACTCGTCGATGGAGGTCATGCGCGGGTTCCCATCATGCGGGCGACGAACAGGAGTACCCCCAGACCGAGGAGGATCCCGACGAAGCCTTCGGCCACGGGGCCGAAGTTGCTGATGCCGAGGCCGCCGTTGCTGGGCGGGTGGTGCAGGAAGGCGACGTAGTGGACGACCGCCGAAAGCTGGCGTGCGTCGAGCTCACCGGGGCCGAAGCCGGGCATCGGGCGGGGACCGACCCGGATCGCCTCGGCCACCTCGAGCATCGTGGCGTTCTTGAGGCTCGGCACCACCATGCCCTTGGCCAGCATGCCGCCGGCGCCGGCAATCTGGTGGCACTGCGAGCAGTTGAGCGCGAAAGTCTGCTGGCCGAACGACAGCGTCACGCAGTTGGGATTGGTCGCCGTCGCCGAGGCGGTGTCCTTGCAAAGGGGCAGGATGTTGGGGATCCCCGGTCCCTGCACCGTCGGCTGGTGGTCGATGAATGGCAGGGCGGCGATGTAGGAGACGAGCGCCTGTGTCTGGGCCTTGCCGAAGAAGGGCCGGTGGCGCATAGCCTGGTCCCCGGGGACGTTGAGCGGCATACGGCCGGTGATGAGGTAGAAGTCGGCGGCGGCGGCGCCGACGTGGATCAGGCGCGGTGCGTGGACGGTGCCGACGCCGCCGATGCCGTGGCAGCTCGAGCAGTGCACGTCGAAGAGCGACTGGCCGTTGGCTATGACAGCCGGGTTGCTGCTCACGACCGGCGTGGATGCCGAGGACACCGAACCGAGGCCGAACAACAACCCGAAGGCCATGAGCCCCACGCCGACCACGGCGGTGGGGCCGACAGCGAGACGCCGGAGGAGGCGGGACCGACCGAGATGGTCGAGGGCAGGCAGGAGGCGTCGCATAGGGCTGTTCAGTGTCCCCGGAGCAGGAAGATGGAGGCGTACAAGGCGATCCACACGATGTCGACGAAGTGCCAGTAGTAGGACAGGAACTCGATGGCGGGCAGGGTGTGGTGCCCGAACTTCTTGGAGAACTTCGACCGGACCCCCATGATGACCATGCCCATGAGCCCGCCGGCGACGTGCAGCGCGTGGATGCCTGTGAGCACGTAGAAGCACGACGTCCAGGCGTCCTGGTAGACGGGGAAGTTGCGCCCGGCATAGTCGGAGAGCTGCATCCCGTCGAACAATGCCCCGAGGACGAAGGTCATGGCCAACCAGCCGAGGAAGCCGGCCTTGTCCGCCTTGGTCGCGCGGTGCACCCCCATCTGCATCGTGAACGACGAGATCAACAGGATGATCGTCGCCATGCCCACGGTGACGGCGTCGATCTTGTCGCCGTGGGTGGGCCAGCCAGTCGCCTGGGCGTCAGCGGCACGCAGCGTGTAGAAGGCGGCGAACAGGCCGCTGAAGAACATCAACTCCGATGCCAGCCACACGATGACGCCCACGTTGAGGAAGGCGGGCCGGTAGTCGGCGGGGTTGACCGGCCGGACCGCCTGGGGAGGCAGGGCCGATGCTTCTCCGGGGGCGATGACGGTCACTGGGCCCACTTTCTATACGATCGCCGGCCGACGATCCCAATCCACCGGCGGTACCGTTTGGCCGGTGCCCGCGCTCGTCTTCCACCCGATCCCGCTGGTGGTGCCTATCGTCGCCGCCGTGTGGTACACGACCCGCCGGCGGGCGGTGGAGCCGTGGCGGGTGGGCTGCTTCCTCGCTGCGGTGGCCGTGTTCGTGGCGGCGACGCTGCCGTATGCACCGCGCGGCTTCGTCCTCCAGAGCCTGCAGGCGATGTTCCTCCTGCTGGTCGTACCACCACTGCTGCTGCTGTCCAGGGGAAAGGTCCCCGCCCTCCCCACCCCGGCTCGCTCCGCTGCGGTCACCCGGTTCGTGACCCACCCAGTAGCCGTGTGGGCCGTCGTCGGGAGTGCTGTCATCGCCTTGTACTGGAGCGGCCAGTACCGCGCCGCCGTCGAGCACCCCGCCGTCTGGCAGCTGACCCAGCTGGAGCTGGTAGCCGCCGGCTGCCTGTTCGCCTGGCCGGCCGTGGCCTCCGCGCACCGGCCGGCGATCGGGTGGCGGCTGGCCCACGTGCTGTTCGGGATCCTCTACTGGTCCGTGGTGGGCATGGCCCTCGAGAGCCAGCACACCGGGATCGCCCCGGGGATCGGCCCGGCCGCGCTGCATGCCGGTGCCGGCGACATGTGGACCGCCGCCGTGCTGCTCACCATCGCCGGTTCCATCGGGCTGGTGTTCGAATGGCTGTTCGCTGACCTCGATCGCGCCCGCCACGCCGACCGGGTCAACGCCGACGAGGACGCCCACCAGCTCGCCGCCTGGCGAGCGGTCCGGCGCGAGGCGGCCCTTGCCGACGTCCGGGCGAGCGAGTCGGTGGAGGTGCGGTCGCGGCCGGCGGGGACCGACCGCTCGGAGCGGTCGTTCTCCTCCGCCCGGCGGGCCGCCCCGGACGGCACCGGCGACGGGGGGTGATCACCCTCGCCGACCTCGAGGCGGCACGGCGGCGCACAGCGCCGATCGTGGTGCCGACCCCGGTGCGGTCCTCTCCCGCCCTCTCCCGCCTGGCCGGCCGGCCGGTGCTGCTCAAGCCGGAGCACCTGCAGCGAACCGGATCGTTCAAGATCCGCGGTGCCTACAACCGCGTCGCCCGGCTGGCAGCGGGCATCCCCGTCGTGGCTGCCTCCGCCGGCAACCACGCCCAGGGCGTCGCGCTGGCCGCCACCGAGACCGGCCGCCACTCGACGATCTTCATGCCGGTCGGGGCGTCGCTGCCCAAGGTGGAGGCCACCGCCGCCTACGGCGCCGATGTCCGCCTCCAAGGACAGGTCGTCGACGACTGCATCGTGGCGGCGAAGGCGTTCGCCGCCAGCACAGGTGCGGTGTACATAGCGCCCTTCGATGACCCCGACGTGATCGCCGGGCAGGGCACGGTGGGCCTCGAGATCGCCGGCGAGGCGCCGGAGGCCTCCGTCGTGGTCGTCCCCGCCGGGGGCGGCGGCCTGCTCGCCGGGACGGCCACAGCGCTGGCGCTGACCCGCCCCGACGTCACCGTCGTCGGCGTGGAGGCGGCCGGCGCCCCGACGATCACCTCCGCCTTGGCGGCCGGCCATCCGGTGTCCCTCGTGCGGATGGCCACCATGGCCGACGGCATCGCTGTGCGCTCCACCACGCCGCTGGCGCTCGAGCACATCACTGCCCACGTCGAGCGGGTCCTCACCGTCGATGAGGAGGAGATCTGCCAGGCGATGCTCGTCCTCGTCGAGCGGGCCAAGGCCGTCGTCGAGCCGTCGGGGGCGGCGGCACTGGCTGCCGTCCTCACCGGCCGGGTGCCCGGCAACGGGCCCGTGCTGGCCGTGCTCTCCGGCGGCAACGTCGACCCGCTGCTGCTCACGCGGATGGTCGAGCACGGCCTCGCCGCCGCAGGCCGTTACCTGGCGCTGCGGGTCGTGGTGCGTGACCGGCCGGGCGCGCTCGCCGTCCTGACCGGGGAGCTCGCCGGCCTCGGGCTCAACGTCCTGTCGGTCGAGCACCACCGCTGGGGCCGGTGGCTCGACCCCGACGAGGTCGAGGTGCTCGTCACCGTCGAGACCCGCAACCAGGCGCAGCACAAGGAGGTCGTCGACGCCCTCGCCGCCGCCGGCTTCTCGGCCGAGATCCTCGGCTGACCGGCATGGACCGACAGGGTCTCGCCGCCGAACAGTACCTGCGCCTCATGGTCGAGACCGCCCTCGACCCTTACCGTGCCGGGCCCGACCCGGTGACGGAGGTGGAAGGCGCTGCCGGGGCGCTCGCCGCCGTGGGCGTTGCCGACCCGGAGCTCACCGCCGAGCTCCTGGCCGGGCTCCGCCTCGCCCTCGCCATCCGGCGCGGGCCGCCCTGGCCGCTGCCATCCCTCGCTCCCCCGCCTCACCCCGGCGCCGGCCCACCGCCTGCCAGCCCGCGCGCCGTTGCTGTCGGGCCGGCCCGGTTCCAGCTACCGACCGGCGCGATCGTCGTCGAGGCGGTGACATTGGGCTCCGACGGTGGCACCGTCGTGGCCAGCGTCACCGACGAGCAGGGCGGTCGGGGGGGCCGCCCGGGGCGCCCGGCCCCGGTGTGGGGACCGCCCCGGCGGCCGGCCGGCCGCC